>NZ_CP159510.1:2400000-2700000 GCF_040529185.1 Sporolactobacillus sp. Y61
CTTTCTGATATTTGGAAGCTGGAGGAGCGTCCCCACCCAGTGGGCCTTCAGGCGCTGATGCATACCGACGAGAACATTTTCAAGCACGGTCATGTCGTCAAAAAGCCGGATATTCTGAAAAGTTCGTGCAATACCATAATGGGAAACTTTATGCGGTTTATACCCTACAATTGATTTTCCATCCAGCAGGATGTCACCACTTGTCGGTTTATACACGCCTGTGACCATATTGAAAAATGTTGTTTTTCCTGCACCATTTGGTCCGATGACGGCTGTAATAGAATTTTTTTCGATATTCATCGAAATATGATCTGTCGCGGTCAGCCCGCCAAACTGTTTGGTGAGATCTTTAACTTCCATGATATTCATGTTTCGGCACCTCCGGGTTCTGCTTCTTCAGTACCAATAGATTTATCAGCCGGATTGCGACTGAGTGAGGGTTCTTTTTCAGCAAGTTTCTGGATTTTTTTCTGATCCACAGGACGGTTTTTATGCGGGATCAATCCCTGTGGACGATATAAAGCAAAAATAATCAGCAATAATCCGAAAATCAGAAGCTGCATCTTCGCCGGAGACAGAGCTGGCGGAATATTGATGATTCCGGAAGTACCAAGCTGTGTCAGCCAGTTTGATATTTCCGTCAGGACCTGTGTCCTCAGTATGATCACAATCGCGGCTCCCAGAATTACGCCGGGTACACTGCCCATACCACCGAGTACGACCATAACAAGAACCATGGTAGATTCGAGGTAAGTGAAACTGGTAGCATCGACAAACATTTGCTTGGCCGAGAAGACAACGCCCATCATCCCGGAAAAAGAGGCACCTATAGCGAAAGCAGCGAGTTTCGTTTTGACCAGAGGTATTCCACTGGACTGAGCAGCAATTTCGTTATCTCTCACCGCTTTCCATGCCCTGCCAAGTTTAGAATTTTCAAGCTTACGTACGGTGTAAATGACCACAAGAAAGATTCCCAGCACAATATAGTAAAACTGACTTGAAGTGCCAATGGAGATACCGAAAAAATTCGGTGGCGTAATCGAAGCGATTCCCATTGATCCATTTGTTATGTTCACTGGTTTATCCATATTGTTCAGCAAAATCCGGATAATCTCCCCAAATCCCAGCGTCACAATCGCCAGATAATCCCCCCGGACTCTCAGTACAGGGACGCCAAGCAGGATACCGAAAATGGCTGCAACGCATGCGCCGATGATAATAAACACCCAGAATGAGCCACCGGGGAGGGGATAATTTCCGAACGGCATGAACTGAGACGCCTGATCTGTGGCAAAGATGGCGTATGTATAAGCACCAACTGCGAAGAAGGCAATGAAGCCCAGATCAAGCAGCCCGGCGAAACCAACAACAATGTTCAGGCCGAGTGCCATAGCGACATAAATACCGACAAGTGTACCGACTTCCATGAAAGACTGGTAGGAATCCCCCTGACTTGCTGAAAACGGTACAAGGAAACCGATAATAATCAGCCCAATGATCCACTTCGTTCTGATCCCCAGTTTAAGATAATACAGAATAAGAATGGAAAACAGAAGGAGAAGAAATGCAATGACCGAATCTCTCAGAAGAATGAGACCGCCACTTGTTGCCAGAACATAAATAGCAAACAGAATGATCTGGCCCTTTTTGTTCTGAGCTAATTTACCAAGAAGTGCATTCATTTTTACCACCTACACTTTCTCGACGACGGCTTTACCAAACAAGCCTTCGGGTTTAAATATAAGGACAAGTATCAGAATGATGAATGCGAAAACATCTTTATATTCAGCACCCATCGCACCATTAGTGATGATGGAAAGGTTCGCAGCCGCAAACATTTCAAGTAATCCCAGGACAATGCCTCCAAGCATGGCACCCCTGATATTTCCAATACCTCCGAGTACTGCTGCTGTAAAGGCTTTTATGCCAAGAATAAAACCGATATAGGGGTCAATCGTTCCATACTGAATCATAAACAGGACCCCTGTCGCTCCTCCTAGGGCTGAGCCGATAAAAAATGTAACAGATATCACACGATTCACATTGATAGACATCAGAGATGCTGTATCTCTGTCCTGTGCCACCGCACGCATGGCCATACCCCATTTGGTTTTGTTGACAAACAGATCAAGAGATATCAGCATAATAAGGGTACAGATGACAACCAGGAGAAATGAACTCTGGAACGTTGCATTATTTAGAAATGGGATCACATTTTGAACAGGAAGCGTAAATTTATGATCAAACATAGGAGGTGTAGTCACAATATAGTTCCCGGTATTCAGTTCTGCAATAAAGCGTACAACATCTTCAAGAACAAAGGAAATACCAATTGATGTGATAAGTGCAATCAGTTTCGGTGCATTCTTCCTCCTGAGTGGCCTGTATGCAACCCGCTCAATTCCTACTCCGAGCATTCCTGTTGCAATCGCCGATATGACTATTACAATAGCGAAAACAATCAGCGCGGGTACTGAAGTGACAAATCCGATTCCTGTAAGC
This sequence comes from Sporolactobacillus sp. Y61, assembly GCF_040529185.1. NCBI lineage: Bacteria > Bacillati > Bacillota > Bacilli > Caryophanales > Sporolactobacillaceae > Sporolactobacillus > Sporolactobacillus sp. Y61. The sequence continues at coordinate 2,402,503 of NZ_CP159510.1, forward strand.
AGGAAGAGGATCACTGCACCAATAAAGGCACCGGTCATAAATACATCACCATGAGCAAAGTTAATCAGCTCCAGAATACCATAAACCATGGTGTAGCCTATTGCGACAACTGCATACACAACACCAAGAGTTAATCCATCAATAAGCACCTGAGGTAAATTTGCAATAATATGTGCAAACATCTTCTCACCACTTTCCCAATACAGTTATAAAAAATGATTTGCCGGAGCTGAAAATAACTCCATAAAATCCTAAAAGGGTATAGTTTAAAAGTCCCATACCCTTTTGGAATAAAGTCTATTTACATTCGTGTGTGCAAGAGTTGTTTTTACTGACCGATTTCAGCCTTCTGAACCGGTGGATATTTCTGTTCTTCAAAGTTATAAATATACACTTTAGCGTACTTGTTATCACCCTTCTCATCAAATGTAACTTTCGTCGTTACGCCGTCATAATTTTTGACACCGCGAATGGCTTTAGTAACATCTGCACGGGTAGGGAGTTTACCGTCATTCGCTTTAATCGCGTCCATCAGGCCCTGAAGGATAACAGCAGCAGAATCGTAACCGTATGCTGAGTAGGATTCAATATCCTTTTTAAATTTGTCCTTGTATTTCTCAGCAAATTTCTGGCCCTCGTCTGTCTTTGTTACGTCTCCGGCAACAGAGGTCAGATAGACACCCTTAACGGCTTCACCGGCTATCTGAACGGTTGATGAAGAGTCCATACCGTCACCGCCCATAATCGGGATATCCAGTCCTTTTTCACGTGCCTGCTTGACAATCAGACCGCCTTCAGAATAGACACCACCGAAGTAAATCAGATCAGGTTTTTTGGATACAGCCTGCCCGATTACACCGTTAAAGTCCTTTTCACCAGGGGTAATACCTTCATAACCTACAATTTGGGCACCGAGCTTTTCAGCCTGTTTTCGGAATTCCTTTGCCAGTCCTGAACCATAAGCTGTCTTGTCCTGTATGACAAAGATCTTTTTAGCCTTCAGTGTATTTACCGCATAGTTTGCACCGGCAGGACCCTGAAAATCGTCACGGGCACAGATACGGTTTACAGTTTTCAGTTTACGGTCAGTAACGATCGTTGCTGTGGTTCCCGGGAGACCATGGCCAGATTATTTTTTTCATAAACCTCAGAAGAAGGAATAGCCACACCGGAGTTCAGATGTCCGACAACGGCAAGAATCGATTTGTCGGATGTAATCAGCTGGGCATTGGCAACGCCCTTCTTAGGGTCTGCCTGGTCATCATATTGCGCCAGCTGAAGATCAAACCCCTTATCGGCGAATGCCTTCTTCTGATCATCAATGGCCAGCTGTGCACCATTCTTAATCGCTTCACCGAGCGTTGCGCTCGGTCCTGAAAGAGGTGACTGTGATGCAATCTTAATAACTGTTTTTCCGGAGCTTCCGGAACCAGAACCGCCACAGGCAGAGAGCAGCCCGACAATTAGTGACAATACTGCCAAAAGTGGAATAATTCTCTTTAGTTTCATGTTGTCCCTCCTCTTTTTATAAAACATTAAGTAATATTAAATATCTGATATTTCTATGTACATTCACCCCCCTTAATAACCATCTGGTAAAGCCTCTTTTTATCTATGATTTCTAACAACTCTTAACATCCATAATAATTATTTATAGTCTCATAGTCATCATTTATGTTAGATAATCTGACATAGAATTTTCTGGATATTCTTTCTTTAATCTGAATAATCTCAGAAAATCAATAAAAATAAAACTGTGTAACTGGCTGAATTCCTGGCCCCGGCTGATATATGACGTAATCCGGCTGATATATCCGGGATTCCCGCTGAATTATCCTGGGAATCGGCTGATAACCCGTGGTAACTGGCTGAATTCCTGGCCCCGGCTGATATAAGGCGCATACCGGCTGAATTATCCGGGAGCCCCGCTGAATTATCCTGGGAATCGGCTGATAACTCGTGGCATTTGGCTGAATTCCACTCCCCGGCTGAAATAAAGTGCATACCGGCTGATTTATCCGAGATTCCCGCTGAATTATCCAGGGAGTCGGCTGATAACCAGTGGCATTTGGCTGAATTCCTGGCCACGGCTGAAATATGACGCAATCCAGCTGATATATCCGGGAGTCCTACTGAATTATTTGAGGATAAACTTTGTTATTTTTATGATAGATTATTGATTATTGCTGGATACCCGAAAGCAAAAATAATATAATAAACATAATACCAAGTTAACCATGAGGAGAACTGATTATTGTGCCTATTAAAATCCCGAAGATGCTGCCGGCAAGAACAATCCTTAAAAATGAAAATATCTTTATCATGGATGAAGATCGTGCGGTTACTCAGGACATCCGTCCTTTAAATATATTGATCCTGAATTTAATGCCTGAAAAACAGCGTGAAGAAGCACAATTACTCAGACTTCTCGGTAATACGCCATTACAGGTTAATATTACATTTATGCGGACGGCCACACACGAATCAAAACATACCAGCCATCTGCATCTTGATCAGTTTTACACGGTTTTCAGCAAAGTGAAGAACAGAAAATTTGATGGACTGATTATTACCGGAGCTCCCGTCGAAAAGCTGCCTTTTTCGGAGGTTGATTACTGGGATGAACTGAAAGAAATTATGGACTGGTCTGACACTCACGTCACATCTACCTTAAATATTTGCTGGGGTGCACAGGCCGCCCTTTATTATCATTATGGTATTCATAAGGTGCTTCTTCCCGAAAAACTGAGCGGTATTTACAGGCATACTGTAAATGACAGGTACGAAAAGCTGCTCCGCGGATTTGATCAGGTTTACAATGCCCCCCACTCCCGTTATACCGGTCTGAATCTGTCTGACCTGAAGGCACATCCTGAAGTCAGAGTGCTTTCATCCTCTGAAGAAGCCGGTGCTTTAATTCTGATGGGAGACGGTGGCAGACAAATCATGATTACAGGGCATCTGGAATATGAGACGGACACGCTTGCAATGGAATATAAACGAGACCGGAAGAGAGGGCTGAATCCGAAATTGCCGCAACACTATTTTCCAAATGATGATCCATCCCGTCAACCGTTAAATACCTGGCGTGCCCACGCCCATCTCTTTTTCTCAAACTGGTTGAATTATTATGTCTATCAGACAACCCCTTATTTATGGGAATGAATTTATCACGTGATGCAAACGGCTCTCCGATATTCCGGGGAGCCGTTTTACAGATAAATATTAAACCTTACTGTTCAGCCATGTGTGATCCTTATCATGGATCGTCTCTTCAATGATCCCTACAACATCTTCTTCAACAAGCAGTTTAGCCTGTTTAATTGCAGTAAATACCGCTTCACTTTTTGCTGCACCGTGGACTTTAATGACAGGAGCCGACAGTCCGAAGAGCAGCGCGCCACCATAAGCTGAGTAATCCATACGATTTTTGATTGACTTCAGTTTTCCATACATCAGTCCGGTTAATACCTTCGTGTAAAGTGATCCGCCAAGTGTTTCTTTCAGTAAGTTGATCAGAGACATTGCAGTGCCTTCAATGCTTTTCAGAACCAGATTGCCGGAAAAGCCATCGGCAACGATTACATCTGCGGGTCCTTGCAAAAGTTCCCGTGACTCCACGTTGCCAATAAAATTGACAGGTGCTTCGCTTAATAACTGATAAGCTTTTTTGGTCAGCTCATTGCCCTTTCCCGGTTCTTCACCGATGTTCAGAAGGCCAATTCGCGGATTCGAACGATGCATAATTTTTTCCGCATAAATCGACCCCATCAAGGCATATTGCAACATATTTTCCGGCTTTGTTTCCGCATTAGCCCCAACATCCAGAAAGAGAAATCCTTTGTTCTCGTGAATCGTTGGAAGAGTCGGTGCCAGTGCCGGACGGTCAATTCCTTTGATACGTCCTACACCGAACAGTCCTGAAGCCATAAGTGCGCCTGTATTCCCTGCTGAAATGGCGGCTGCGCAACGCTTTTCTCTGACCTCCTGCACGGCAAGAACCATTGATGCCTGCTTTTTGCTGCGTACAGCCCTTACCGGAGCATCCGTCCCTTCGATTTTTTCTGTTGTATGAAGAATGTCTATATGACGATGTTCGCTGAGAAGAGGTTCAATTCTGGTCCGGTCACCTACCAGTATAAATTCCAGATCCGGAAAAGCTTCTGCTGCCCGAACTGTCCCTTCAACAATCGCTCCGGGTGCGTTATCTCCGCCCATTGCGTCAATTGCCAGTTTCATTCATGTTCTCCCCTTCTGTCGATCCAAACTGTATCTGAAAGCGTCAAGGCTTCATGTCCTTGTGATCATATGTTATCGACCTAAGTCTATACTTCGTAACTTTAACACTTATTACGTTTTCTGTCCAAATATGGTTTCATTAGCCGGCAAACGAACACCCTTTATGTTTCCATTAAGAATAAGTAAAATGAAGAAAAACCTGCCGGCTGGCAAGTCGCAGGCGCCGCCGGCAGGTTTATTTTTTTTTGCAGCCTTTCCCCATAAAAATTTAATGCTTCCTAAAGTCTTGAAAGAGCGGGAGACCTCTCCGGTTTTCCACCCTGATTACAAAATTATTTGGAAAGTGAAAGTGCCTGTTTCATCTTTTTAAGAAACGAGCCTGAGGTGTAGGTCAGCACAGAACCCTTATAAAAGCGCAGGCTGAAGAGGAACAGCCAGATGATCGTTGCCGCCAGGAGGATCAATGAGACCGCTGCCTCCCAAAGCCCCATGTCCGTTGCGCCGATCCGCATCGGCATAATCATCGATGAAATAAACGGAATGTACGAACTGACTTTTATCAGGAGTGTATCCGGGTTGTTCATCCCGCTGATCGCGATAAAAAAACCAATCATTAATGCGAAAGTGACCGGCATGATGGCCTGACCTACATCCTGTACTTTATTGACAAGCGAGCCCAGTACGGCCCCAATGAGGGTGTAAAGGACGCAGGCAAGCACGAAGAACAGGATCGCATAAATGAAATAGGCAGCTGAAACATTAGAAAAAAAGGATTGCACACTGTTCCAGTATTCCCCGTGGTTCATCGTTTTTGCCATGATCAGGGCAGCACCGGCCAGCACGATGATCTGGGTAAATGCCAGGGAAAGAATTCCTGTAACTCTTGAGAGTAAATGTATGAGAGGGGATGAACTTGATATGATGATTTCCATAATCCTTGTGTCTTTTTCTGCCGCAATCTCAGAAGAAATCATTGAAAGATAGGACAGAACAAACAGATATATTAAGAATGCAATGCCATATGAGATCAGCGTAGCCTTCGTCTTGCTGTCTGCAGACTTTCCTTCCTGCTGCGTGTTCATCGTGTGCTGATCGAGTGTCAGGTGGGAGGAAAGAATGCGCTGGGCCTGCTCATTGGTCAGGTTCATCTGTTTGATGGTAAACAATTGATTGACATTTTGAACATAATGATCGAGTTGTTGCTGATCATTAAGCTCAAGGGCTGTATCCGCAGTACGTATTTGTGCTGTAAGCTGACCGGATGCATTCTGATCCAGCAGAAGCACCCCGTCCGCTTTTTTCTTTTTCACACTTTGATCTGCCTGATCCAGCGTACCCGTAAAGTTTTTGAATTTCAAATGATTATCACTTTTGAAAAATGCAGCCGTGTTCAAACGGGTCTGATCGACAATTACAATTTTGACAGCTTTGTTATTGGAAGATAACCAGCTGCTGATTGTTGGCCACATGAATGCGGCAAAAATGGCAAGCAGCATGATCAGTGTCGTGATTAGAAAAGATTTTGCCTTCAGTTTACTCAGGTAGGATTGTGAAAAAAGAACAAGGAATTTATTCATGGGGGTCACCCACCTTCCGTGTAAAAATTTCCTCAAGGGACAGATAATCAAGGCTGAACTTCTCAATAAAGCCATCTTTTGTCACCTGTCGAAAGATCTCCGGTGCGTTCTCTTCCCTGAAAGAAGCAGGCGGAACATGTCTTGCTCCCGGGATACAGACAGGACACCCGGTAATACGGATAGTTGCTCGGCGGTAAATGGCCCGCGCAGGGTCAGGTTTATTTTTCCAAACTGTGCCTTCAACTCTCGAAGCGGGCCGCTGAAAAGGGAAACACCGTGCTTCAGAAGACAGATATGGTCACACAGCTCTTCCACATGATCCATACGGTGGCTTGAAAAAATGATCGTTGCCCCTTCATTTTTCGCATCGATGATGGCCGACTTTAACAAACCTGCATTGACCGGATCAAGCCCGCTGAATGGCTCATCCAGTATGAGGAGAGACGGTTTATGAATCAGGCTTCCGATCAGCTGGACTTTTTGCTGATTTCCCTTGGACAATGTTTCAGTTGCGGCCTTTCGCTTATCTGTCAGGTCAAAACGATCCAGCCAATAGGCAATTTCATCTTTTAGTGTCGACTTATCCTTCCCACGTAACCTGCCAAAAAACATCAGCTGGTCTTCTACCGGCATTTTTGGATATAAGCCCCGTTCTTCAGGCAGATAACCTATGATATTCCTGTTCAGGGCATGAACAGACTGACCATTCCATTTGATTGTCCCGATGTCGGAGTCAGCAGGCCGAGGATCATCCGGAATGTCGTTGTTTTTCCTGCCCCGTTTTGTCCGATTAATCCAAAAATTTTACCACTTTCCGCTTCGAAGGTCAGTTTATTTACGGCGGTAAACGTCTGGAACTGTTTCGTCAGTTGATGAACCGTCAGTGTCATATTTTTCCTCGCTTTCCAATCCTGCATTTTGTCATTATTAGTGTATCATAAGACTCAATGCATAGAATAGCCTCTGTTCAGGGGCGCTTTAACTTTAACCCGGGGCATCATTACCTCCACCGGATACGTTTTCTTTTCCCATGCGAGAATTTCAGGCTATAATAAAACAGGTCGAAAATACATATCACCTGGAGGGATATGATGAAAAGGCTCTATTATACTGCACTTGGTTATATGATTGCGGGACTCATAGCCGGCATATATTATCGTGAAGTGACAAAAATAACCGGATTTACAGGTAAAACCATGCTGTCAGTCCTGCATACGCATCTTCTGGTTCTCGGGATGTTTTTCTTCCTGATCCTTATTTTGCTTGAGAAGCAATTTTGTTTATCAAAGAGTAAACTGTTCACTGCATTTTACTGGGTCTATAATATTGGCGTCATATGGACAGTGGCACTCCTTGCTGTTCATGGCACGATCACTGCCGCAGGAGGTCTATCCGGTCCGGCTATCGCCGGCATTGCCGGTATGGGGCATATTATTCTGTCAGGCGGCCTGATCCTGTTTTTCATCCTGTTGAAAGAACGGATTACCCAGGCAAAATAAAGATATCAGGAAAAGCTGGCTCAGTCAGTACCAGTTGAGCCAGAGTTACGTTTACACCATAATTTAAAATCTATATCATGATGAACTTTTGTGCGAAAAAAAAGCCGAAGCGATTGATCAGTCGCTTCGGCTCCATTAATGCTAAACAAATATAAACGAATTATTTATCGTAAACAGGTGTGCATGATTCAGCGTATTTTGGGTTATTTCCTGTTGTCAGGCCAAAGAATAACTCTTTAATCTTTTTGCAGACATCACCTTCATGGCCTGTTCCAATCGTTCGGTGATCGACTTCAACAATCGGTGTGACCTCCATGGCAGTACCGCTGAAGAAGACTTCATCTGCAACATACAGCTCAGATCTGGAGATACTCCGTTCATCAACTTCAAGCCCGAGTTCTTCCTTAGCCAGTTTCATAACAAGATCACGGGTGATTCCTTCAAGGATATTGTCTGCAGGTGGTGGTGTAACCAGTTTACCCTTCCGAAAGATGAAGATATTTTCACCGGATCCCTCACAGACATGGTCGCCATTCGTCAGGAAGATCGCTTCATCGAATCCGGCGCTTTTTGTTTCAAGTGCAGCCAGTGCAGAGTTCATATAAGCTGCGGTAGCTTTGGTACGCGGTGGGAGCTGGTTATTGGAGATCCTTTTCCATGAGGTAACGCCAACACTCAGCTCCGGCTTGCCGGCATACTTATTTAATGGCTGGGTATAGATCACAACCTTGACATCTTTACCGTCAAGAGTGGGTCCAATATCCTGTGCGTCATTGTATACAATCGGGCGGACATATGTAGTCGTGCGACAGTTATTTGCTTTCAGAAGTTCCACGGTTCCTTTGATCAGATCATCAACAGTCAGATCGAAATTCAGGTTAACCGTTTTGGCAGATTGTTTCAGTCTCTCATAATGTTCCCTGAGCTTAAATCCATAAAGCTGTTCGCTTTTGTCATCCCAGTATGCGCGGATGCCTTCAAAAACACCCAGTCCATAGTTAAATGCCTTACTGCGGACGCTGATTTTAACATCGTCTTCTTTGACAATCTTCCCTGATAATACACATAAGATTCTGACATGTAAACTCCTCCTGGATTTTGGTATATCACAGATACTGTTCCGGCTTTTTGCCGGTAAGAGAACCCCTATCCGGTCCTCCCCTGCACGGGTCTCTTGTACAGTACAGCTCTGTTTTTTTGTGTATCTTAATCATAGCACAAAAAAGAGTGCCAATTTCAATAAATATTGAAAAATTTTACACGAGATGAATACAGCAGCTTGTCTTTTCCCCCTGCGACAGGATCATGAAGCAATTATGAGCATACAGATTCAGAAATAGGAGCACTTACTTTTTTGACGGTTTAACGTTCTTTGCCTCTTTTTTGACAAATTGCAACGGGAGCAGATCAAACGGGCTCTTAAAAAGATACCCGATCATTTGTCTGATTCGATCACCGCCTGTCTCATCATGCACTTTATCCAGAGAAAACATCTGGACCTTTTCAGCAGGATTGAAAATCAAAACGGTATAGGTAAATCTACTCCTGGCTCTGATGAATCCAAACAGATTTCCGGCAGAAAAGGGAAAATAATCTCCGGTTTGCAAATTTTCATCTGTCCTGCGTGCCCGTATTGCAGCTCGAAAGAAAGTTTCTATTTCTTTGTTTTCACGTCCCCAGGGGAAGAAACGTCGATTGTCCGGATCTTTTCCACCCGTGAGTCCGGCTTCATCTCCATAGTAAATGCACGGCACTCCAGGAAGAGTCATAAGCATCCAGACTGCGATCTTCAATTTCTGTTTATTGCCACCAAGTACACTCAGGATCCGTTCCGTATCATGAGTACCGATATTGTTCATATTAGAGAAAAATGCAGCACGTGGATAGTTTGATTTTAAGGTAAAACTTGCTCTGACGGCATGACGGGCAGTGATCCTGCCAAGGAGAAGATCAATAATCAGCGTACGAAAAGGATAATTCATTACGCCATGCAGTGCACCACCTTCAAGATAATGCCGCCTTTTGCCATAGGCCAGTTTATTTGATGCATCCTCCCAGACTTCACCGATAAGTACCTTCTCTTCTCCGGGTCTGTTATATCGATCCAGTGCATGTCGTATCCCGGTTATAAAATCATCGGGCAATTCGTCTGCAACATCAAGCCGCCAGCCGCCTATACCGATTCTCGTCCAGCGATCAATGACACTTTCGTCAGACTTATAAATAAATTGACGGAAACTTTCGTTATTATGGTCAATGGATGGAAGATCATCGATATTCCACCAGCTTTCATAACGATCAGGATAGTGAAGAAATGTAAACCAGCCATAATAAGGGGAGCTGCGATCACGATAAGCTCCGCCTGTTCCATAATGACCAAATTTGTTGAAATACACACTGTCCGCACCGACATGGTTGAATACGCCATCCAGTATAATGTGTATCCCCATCCTGCCGGCTTTCGCAACGAGTTTTTCAAATATTTTCTCCGAACCGAACATCGGATCAATTTTCCGAAAATCCCCGGTATTGTATTTATGATTACTGCTTGCCTCAAAAACAGGACTTAAATAAAGGATGGTAATCCCGAGTGTGCGCAATGTATGAAGCTTTTCTATGATGCCCGACAGATTCCCGCCAAAAAAATCCCAGCGCACAATTTCCCCCTTGCTGTTTCGGATATAATAAGGCGAATCTTCTTCTGTTGCATAAATAAAGGAATTTTTCTTCGGATGATCAATTCTGTGATGGCGATTCCCGTTATTAAAGCGGTCGACGAAAATATGATAGATAACCCCGTGGGTATACCATTCCGGTGCAGGATCATAGCGGGAACAGGTCGTCAGCTGATACTGCTGAAGGGCAGATGGATCATCCAGTTCCCGTCCTTCGCCGCCGAAGTTGTCAGCAGATTTTGCGTAATACACAGTTTTACGGGTTCCCTTTTCATTCCTGTACTCTATTTGGAAATGGTAAAAATAGAGACCAGCTGGTGCGTCGGTAGAAAATGATATCTGAAATCGGAAGGGGTTTTCAGAATCCAGCTTCATTTCTACATGCTGAAAATCAAGCCCATCCTTCTTAATCACCAGAAAGACATGCTCTACTTCAGCCAGGGGCACATCAATGGCAAAATGAACAGACTGTCCGATTTGAACTGTTCCAAACGGTTTTCGGTATGTTTCCGACCAGGAATTAAAATAAATACGACGTGAATCCAACTGTCATCCCACTCCCCGTCATCATCCGGATCCTGCTTTCTTCCCATCATACTGTTTTGAAAAGTCAAACAGCTAAACATCCCAGATGTCGCTGGCATACTGACGAACCGTATAATCTGACGAAAAGACGCCGGCTCCGGCAATATTGATCAGAGCCATTCTCTGCCATGTAAGCGGGTCACGGTACAGGCGATCAATTTTTTTCTGAGCATGCACATAAGAATCAAAATCCCTTAAAACAAAAAATTCATCTCCATACTTCACCAGTGAATCAAATATGTCCTGTCCCTCCTGACGGATTCCAGGAATGGTACCATCTGTCAGTGCGTTCAGAATCCGTCGGATGGCTGGATTTTTTTCATAATAATGCGACGAATGATAGGATCCGTCCGCATAGTATTGAAAAACTTCCTGCTCGGTCAGGCCAAAAATAACAATGTTATCCGGACCTACACGATCCCGTATCTCCACATTTGCTCCATCCAGTGTGGCCAGAGTTACGGCCCCGTTAAGCATCAGTTTCATGTTGCTTGTTCCCGATGCTTCCTTTGAAGCAAGAGAGATCTGCTCGCTGACGTCAGACGCGGGGATGATCCGTTCGGCAAGCGACACACCATAGTTTTCTACAAAGACAATTTTTAGTTTTCCGTTGATTGCCGGGTCATTGTTGATCAGATCAGCTGCAGAATTAATTAGTTTGATAATTTCTTTTGCATAGGTGTAACTCGGTGCCGCTTTTGCTCCAAATATAAAGACCCTTGGATAGATATCGGCTTTCGGGTTATCTTTCAGCTGAAAGTACAAATAGAGGATGTGCATTAAATTCAGCAATTGCCTTTTATACGCATGCAACCTCTTAATTTGTACATCAAAAATGGCATCCGGGCTGATTTTGATCTTCATGGTTTCCAGGATATAATTGGCGAATCTCTTCTTATTGATCCGTTTAATATGCGCCAGCTCCTGGAGGGTCATCTCATCATTCCGGTAAGCCTTCAGCATTTTCAGCTCTGTGGGTATTTTCTCCCAGTCGCTGCCTATCTTTCTGCTGATCAGTTTACTGAGTGGTTCGTTTGCCAGCATCAGCCATCGCCGCTGCGTGATCCCATTCGTCTTATTGTTGAATCGTGAAGGATAGATGATAAAGAAATCATGCAGGACTTTTTCTTTAAGTATTGCTGTATGCATTTTAGCTACACCATTAATGCTATGGCTGCCGATGATCGCCAGATTGGCCATTTTCACATGATGACCCTCAATAATCCGCGTACGTTCGACGAGATCCCGGTCATAGAGGGTAAGCATCTTCTGAACATAGCGGCGATCGATTTCCTCTATAATCTGATAAACTCTCGGGATTAACGTTTTGATCATATCAACGGGCCACTTCTCAAGGGCTTCTGACATAATCGTGTGATTCGTATAGCTCATAACATGGATTGTGATGTTCCAGGCATGTTCCCAGTCCATCTTCTCATCATCGAGGAGAATCCGCATGAGTTCCGGAACACATAGTGCGGGGTGTGTATCGTTTATATGAATCCCTGCCTTCTCAGCAAGATGATTCATTGTTAACCCCATCTTCTGATAATGCCGGACAATACTCTGAACACCTGCGGAAACAAAGAAGTATTCCTGTTTCAGTCGTAATAAACGCCCTTCATAGTTGGAGTCATCGGGATAAAGAACTTCGGAAATACTTTCAATCCGTTCCTGCTGATTCAGGTAGGACCAGTAATCACTGCTCTCATCCTGAGGCGGCATCTCAGCTGACCAGAGTCTCAGCGTATTTACTGTGTCATTGTCGTACCCAATCACGGGTATATCATACGGAACCGCAAGGACACGCTGATCGTGTTCATAGTGCGGGATCAGATAGCCACTGCGGGTCTCTTCCATCCAGACGTGTCCATAGAAGCTGACCGTCACAGCCATATTCAGTCGACGTGTTTCCCAGACATTTCCATTCTGCAGCCAATTTTCCGGAAGTTCCACCTGGTAGCCATTGATAAATTTCTGCTTAAAGAGGCCATATTTGAAACGAATCCCATTTCCATGGCCCGGGATTCCGCATGTTGCAATCGAATCAATAAAACAGGCGGCAAGTCGGCCCAGTCCGCCATTTCCAAGACCGGGATCGGGTTCGGTCTGCGCAATCTTTTCCAGATTAAGACCGAGTTCTTCCAGGCCGGATCGAACGGTCTGGAGAATGCCTAGATTCAGAAGATTGCTTTTTAACATCCGTCCAAGTAAAAATTCCATTGAAAAATAGTAAATTTGCTTTTGTTCCTTATCGAGATATTTTTGATTTGTTTTATTCCAGTTTCTTGAACAATAGGCGCGGACGAGATTGCCGAGTGCAAAATACTGTTCGGTCACAGATGAATCATTTATATCCATTGAATAGAGATCCGTCAGCGTTCGCTTGAAATCTTCCTTGAATTTTCTTTTTGATAGGTCCATATTTATTTCCCGTCCTTGGAAGGTCAATGATCCAGCCGGGTCTGGTGCTGGCTGATACGATGCATTTTTTCCTTAAGATAGTTTACAGGTGTATCTTAACCCGTTCTGCGGGCATTTATAGTATGCTGTTCTGTCCTTTTTATATGTGAACGAAAGCCGGATGCCATTTTGAATGGTTTCCTGAGGGTACATCCATGCCATACCAATTTGTTAAGCCTGGCAGGTATTTAGGAAAAAAAAGAAGAATTATGGCTTTGAGCAGTAGACAGGTGACTCTGCATGTGTTCCTTTTCTTCCATGATGCGGCTGATTACAGAATTCTTTTCGATAACAACGGGTTCATCAGTTGTACCGATCAGTTTTGTATTGGGTTCAATTCGGACCTGTTTATCGAGAATCACATTTCGAAGTTCTGCACCAGGACCAATATAACTGCCCTGCATAATCACAGAGTTTTCAACTAAGGCGTTTTTTTCTATGGACACGTTACGGAATATGACAGAATGATTAATATCTCCTTTCACCATACATCCATTAGCGATTAATGAATCACTGGCTTCACAACTTGCTGCATAGTAAGTCGGTGCCTCATTCTTCACTTTCGTATGAATTGGCTGACTTCCCTTCAGCAGTGCTGTCAGATTAGCATCCCGAAGCATATCCATGTTTGCATCATAAAAGCTCTTAATAGAATTGATGATTTTCAGATAACCCGTATACTCAAACCCGTTGGTCGGCAATCTGATCATAGCCTGATGCAGTACATCGCTTAAATTACAATATTCATTTTCAGCAACAGCATTTCGAATCAGTCGCATGAGCAGGGAGCTTTTCAGCAGATAAATCTCCATATTAACCAGCAGCTTTTCTTCGCTGCCACGCAATGTGCAGGATTTCAGTTTCCTGACCAGACCGTCTTCACCAATCGTCAGACAGGACATATATTGATCAAGGTCAGTGTCCTGGTTTGCGGATTGATAAACGACGGTCATATCTGCTCCCTGTGCGATATGATTTCTCAGGATCGCCTGAACATCAATATTGCACAGCGTCCCTGTGCCCATAACTACAGCATATTCTGCACCTGATTTTTCAATGAATTCAATGTTTCTAAAGTAATTAAAGATGTCACCACCTGCACTTAGCGAAAGCCCGGAACCTTTTCGGGCTGAAATGGATGAAAAAAAGAACAACCCGCCGTGAATGCTGTCGAGCCCCCATTCTTTCCCGCTGCGTACATGGTCGTATACAGAACGCTGGCTGTCGTTCAGAAAAATTCCAACCGATTCTATTCCGGCCGTCGTCATATTGGACAGGGGAAAGTCAATCAGCCGGTATCTGCTGCAGAACGGAAGACTGGCGACCGGGCGTGTCCGGGTCAGCGGATACATCGTTTCTCTTGATTCAGTCAGATTGATAATGCCGCAGATTTTATTCTTCCTCATCAGAAAGGCCCCCCACAACTTCGTTATAACCGACAACCTCAATGCCATCATCACTGATTAACTGAGCGTTATCAGCAAATACAGCGTGCTCACCGACTATCGCATGGTCAATTGTTACATTTTTTCCAATCACCGAATTGGCCATAATGATTGAATCCCTGATGATACTGTTCGCTCCGATTTTCACATTCTGAGATATGATAGAATGCTGCACCTCACCGGCAACATAGCATCCATCAACGATCAGAGATTCCCGCACTTTGGAATCTCTGGTCAGATAGTGCGGCGGGGCAAGAGGATTCTTCGAATAGATGCGCCATGATTTATCACGGATATTCAGTTCATGTTCCGGATTAATGAAAGCCATATTTGCACCCCAGAGACTGTCAACTGTTCCAACATCTTTCCAGTAGCCTTCAAACGAGTAGGCAAAAACATTTTCCCCGTTTGCCAGGAAAGAAGGAATGACGTTTTTTGCAAAATCATTCATGTTTTGTCCTGTTGCGTGACTTTCCATCAGGTAGCGGCGCAGAACCTCCCAGTTGAAAATATAAATCCCCATCGATGCAAGATTACTTTTCGGCTTTTCCGGTTTCTCATCGAAATCAATAATTCTGTCCGTATTATCCGTATTCATAATACCAAAGCGCGTCGCGTCTTCCGCAGGAACCCTGATCACAGCCACGGTTGCCGTCGCTTTCTTGTTTTTATGAAAGTTCAGCATCAGTTCGTAATCCATCTTATAAATATGATCACCTGAAAGGATCAGAAGATAGGTGGGCTGGTGACTGTCGATATATGAAAGATTCTGGTAGATGGCATGTGCTGTCCCCTGAAACCATTTTTCTCCGTCCAGACTGGAATGAGGCTGCAGGATGGTCACACCACCATCTCTGCGGTCAAGCCCCCAGTGTGAACCATTGCCGATATGATCGTTTAACTCAAGTGGCTGATACTGGGTAACCACACCGACCGTGTGAATTCCTGAATTGGAACAGTTGCTGAGTGAAAAGTCAATAATCCGGTATTTTCCACCGAATGGTATTGCCGGCTTAGCAATCGTACGGGTTAGTTTCCCCAGCCTTGAACCCTGACCACCTGCCAGAATCATTGCAATCATTTCGTCTTTCATCGTCAATGGAAAAAGGTAATTTCCAGCCTTTTTCCTTCCACCTCCTTTGCCTGCTTTGTTGATCATTATTCATCATATGATCTAACTCATCCGGGTATCTTCATCTTTATTGCTGAAATTTATGTTGTCTCCCGTGATTGTGAAAACCAAAGCAGGCAACCGCTTACACTGATTTTTTTGCGGGAAGTGCTGAAAGCCCGGAATATGAACCGGATCGGATAAAATTTTCTACATTTTAATTATATTACAAAAATAGGGATGAAATATATATATTATAATAAATTTCTGAAATATTTTATAAGCGTGCCTAATTCAGAAATGCCCTGCTTCAGTCAATGATCAAATAAAGATTCATAAAGATTTTTATAGGATGCTGCTGAAGTTTCCCAGCCAAAATCAAGCCGCATGGCACGGTTTGTCAGACTCCTCCAGAGAGCCCTGTCCTTTTGATAAAAATTCACTGCGCGTTTGATGGTGAACAACATATCGTGCGCATTATAATTTGAAAAACTGAATCCGTAACCGGAATCATCGTATTCATTGTACGGCTGGACGGTATCTTTCAGTCCGCCTGTTTCCCTGACGAGCGGCAGACTTCCATATCTCAGGGCAAGCAGCTGACCAATGCCGCAGGGCTCGAATTTTGACGGCATGAGAAACAAATCGGAAGATGCATAGATCTGACACGCCAGTCCTTCATCAAAAAAGATATTTGCAGAAGCGTTTCCAGGGTATTGAGAACAGAGATAACGAAATGCGGCTTCGTATCGCGGATCTCCGGTACCAAGCAAAACAAACTGGACATTGAGCGCCATGATTTCGTGAAAAACGCGCAGGACGAGATCTGCCCCCTTCTGCTCTGTCAGCCGTGTGATCATGCCGATCATTGGAATGTTTGCGTGATCCATTAAATGCAGTTTTTTTTGAAGCACCTGTTTGTTGGCCTTTTTCCCTTCTGCATCCCTGTAATGTGCGAAAAGGTGAGGATCCGTCACTGGATTATACGATTCCAGATCGATACCGTTGCAGATCCCGTGCAGGGCATCACTTCTTGACCTCAGAAAGCCGTCCAGTTTCTCTCCATAATAGGGAGTTTGAATTTCCATGGCGTAAGTCCTGCTTACGGTTGTCAGACAATCTGCGTAAGCCAGCCCTGCTTTCATATAACTGACACATCCATAAAATTCCAGACCTTTTATTGTAAAGAACTGGTCATTTAACCCCAACAGATCATAGAGAACAGATCTTGGATAGATACCCTGATATTTGAGGTTGTGAATGGTAAATATCGTACGGATGTTCTCATAATACAAATCAGAACGAAAGCATTCACTTTTCAGCAGCGCACATATCGGTCCTGTCTGCCAGTCGTGGCAGTGGAGTACATCCGGCCGTTTGTCCAGATGCGGAAGAGCCTCCAGTACAGCCCGGGAGAAAAAGGCAAATCTTTCCCCGTCATCGTCATATCCATAACAGCCGTGCCGCTTAAAGTAATATTCATTATCAAGAAAATAGTACCGTATGCCATCCTTATTCAGGTATTCAATTCCGCAGTACTGCCGTCTCCAGCCAACAGGCACTTCAATATGCTGTAAAAAGGTCAGCTCTTTTTTGAATCTGACTGGCATATCTTCATATTTCGGCAGGATCACATCAACATGCAGATTCTTACGTTGCAGGGCTTTCGGCAGTGCAGCAACGACGTCACCCAATCCTCCGGTTTTGAAAAAAGGGGCACATTCAGAAGCTGCAAATAAAATATTCATCTCGCGTTTCCTTCCCATTCTGTAACAGGCCGAAATATTTTATTTTTCCAATTCTTTCAGCATCCTGTTTCTTTTTTTAGTCTGTTTCATGAAAATCGCCATGCCAAGTGGTGGTACCGTAATGCGCATGCTGTATGGACGATGATGAAACGGTACTTCCTCAACGGGTACCGGACCCTCATTGTATTGATCTGATCCTCCGAATACTTTTCTGTCACTGTTGAACATTTCAAGAAACGGTCCCTGTGACGGAACACCGATTCGAAAGTTCTGATACACCCTGGGCGTGAAATTGCAGATGATCAGGCAGTAATCTCCTTTACGCTTTCCTTTTCTGATAAAACTGATGATACTCTGTTCTGAATCATCCGGATCAATCCATTCAAAACCCTCTTCCTCAACATCAAGACGCCATAAGCAGGAATTTTCGCTGTAAAATGTATTCAGCGCTGTTGAATAATGGTTAAAAGCGCGATGGGTCGCATAATCAAAAAGGTTCCAGTCCAGCTGTTCGAGGTCTTTCCATTCATCAAACTGTGCGAATTCACTGCCCATAAATAACAGCTTCTTCCCAGGATGAGTCATAAACAAACCATAGAGGACGCGCAGACTGGCAAACTTCTGCCACATGTCCCCCGGCATTTTATTCAGAAGCGATTTTTTACCATAAACCAGTTCATCATGCGAAAAAGAAAGGATGAAATTTTCCGAGTAAGCATACAGCATGGAAAAAGTAATCAGCTGATGATGATTTTTTCTCTCATCGGGATCAAGCTGCATGTACTTGAGGATGTCATGTACCCAGCCCATATTCCACTTAAAATTAAAGCCCAGTCCACCTGAATCTACTGGTGAAGTGACAAGCGGATAATCTGTTGCTTCCTCTGCAGTCATCAGAGCATGTGGGAATCTGGCAAAAACTGACGTATTCAGTTTTTTAATAAAATCAATGGCTTCAAGATTCTCTTCACCGCCAAACCTGTTTTTTAATTCACAGGGAAGATCATGGTTATGATTCAGGTAAATCATGGAGGAGACGGCATCCATTCTGAATCCTTCCACATGATAAACATCCAGCCAGAAACGGGCATTTGAAATAAGGAAGCTCTCTACTTCTTTCTTGTTAAAGTCAAAGTTATAAGTTCCCCACTGCGGTCTGTCTGCAAGTAGCGGATCCGCCGGTTCGTACAGCGCTGTCCCGTCGAACTTACCGAGTCCATGGCTGTCCCGGCAAAAATGAGCGGGTGTCCAGTCGAGGATGACACCGATACCGTGGTTATGGCAGGTGTCTACAAAATACATAAAATCCTCCGGACGGCCAAAACGGCTGGTTGGTGCAAAATATCCAGTAATCTGGTATCCCCATGAACGGTCATATGGATGCTCCATGATCGGCATCAGTTCAATATGTGTAAAGCCATGTTCAGCCACATAATTAACCAGTTCATCCGCAAGTTCCCTGTATGTCAGGAAACTGCCGTCTGCTTTTTTCTTCCACGATCCGGGATGGCATTCATAAATGACCATCGGTTTGTGAAAGAGATCTGATTTTTCTCTTAATCTGATCCATTTTTGGTCTGTCCATTTATAATGGTCCAGTCTGGTCGTCACAGAAGCCGTGTTCGGCCGGGTTTCCGCAAAGAATGCATAAGGATCAGCTTTAAAAAAAGCAGGGCCGGATCCAGGCTTCAGGGCATATTTATATTTTTCTCCTTCTCCCATCCCCTCGACAAAACCTGTCCAGACTCCGGAACCGGCAACAGGTTTCAGTGGGGTTTTCTCCGCATTCCACTGGTTGAAATCACCAGCTACTGAAACCAATTTGGCGTTCGGTGCCCAGACGGTGAAACGAAATCCTTCCACATCTCCGTTTTTCTCATAGTGTGCGCCAAACACTTTATAGCCTTCATGCAGGGTGCCTTCATGAAACAAATAGAGATCAATATCGTTTGGATATGATGGCGGCTTATTTTCAACAGTTATCATTTGTCCACACCTCTGTATGAGATAAATTACCCTAGAATATTCATGGCCCGCGGTATGAACTTTGCTTGTCGTTGAGCCACCAAGGTTTACAGCGATTTTCACTTTTCACCTGAAAAGTGAAAAAAGGGAATGAAAAAGGAGCTCATTCCTTGTATGATTAAGTTAAGCGAAACCAAACATACAGGGGGCTCCTCATATGTCCAGTGTAAAGGAATCAACGTTCCACTTCAATAAAAAGATTAAAGCCAGTTTCTCAGGCGGCGCGCTTTCTTCCGATTCCGGCTTATTACTTTATCGAGAATTCGATGAAAAGACTGGCCTCAGTGAGTTGATCCAGGAAAAACTGTACGTGAACGATCCGGTCACTCATGCCAGGCACACCAACCCAAAGGTGGTGATTCAGAAAATCTATCAGCACCTGGCTGGCTATCACACCGACGACCAGGCCGATGAGTTGGGAACAGATCCCATATTTACGACCCTGCTTGAGAAGAAGCACCTGGCTTCCCAACCGCGGCTGTCCCGCTTTAATCAACGCGTGGATGCCGACACCGTTCAATCGCTGGAAGCCGTCAATCAAGCTTACCTGGATCGACTCTATGCCCTCAGGCCCAGTCAGCAGGTAGTGCTTGACGTGGATTCAGCCAATTTTGAGACCGCCGGGCATCAGGAAGGCGCGGCCTACAATGCCCATTACCAGGACACCGGCTACCATCCGCTTCTCCTGTTTGACTCGCTGACCGGCTACTGCCTGAAAGCCGAACTACGTTCCGGCAATGTCTACACCTCCCGTGGTGTCGTCGATTTTATCCGTCCGGTGCTGGCACACTATCGCTCGCTCAATCCCGGACAGGATCTGGCCGTCCGGGGAGACAGTGGCTTCGCCGTTCCCGGGCTGTACAGCTTGTGTGAGGAAAAAGAGGTTTTTTACGCCATCCGTTTGAAGGCCAACCCCCGGTTGGCTGAAAAAGCACAGCGGCTTGTGGAAGCCCGTCAGAAAAAGCACGCCATGCCAGTCGGTTCTCCAGTCGTGTTTTATCGTGAATTTCAGTACCAGGCGGCTTCCTGGGATCAGGCCCGGCGAGTTGTTGTGAAACTGGAGCGCCCGGAAGGTGAGCTCTTTTTCCAACCGACCTTTATTGTCACGAATATGAGCCTTCCCGCTAAACGCGTCATTAAATTCTATCAAAACCGGGGCACGATGGAAAACCTGATCAAGGAAGGCAAGAACGGTTTTGCCTTTGATCAGCTGAGCAGCACCCGTTTTGAAGCCAACGCGGTGAAACTGCAGATTCGTATGCTGGCAAGCAATATTGAAGCCGGGTTTCGCCTGCTCTGTCTGCCGAAATCCGCTAAAAAGAAGCGGCTTTGTATGGATACTGTGCGCCTTCGCCTGATCAAGATTGCCGGCAGGCTCGTTCATTCCGGCCGTTCGCTCATTTTCCGACTCTGCAGTCACTGTCTTTACCAAAAGGCCTTCCGGCAGACGCTGGATCAAATCCATCGGTTGCCGGCATTGGCATAGTGTCCAGACCATCAATCTTAAAAAATTCAGAATTTCTGTTGGAAACGACGGGATTCGTCTGCCCTGAAAACGAGAAAATGGCTGTCCGCATGTTCCATGCGGGCCAACAGGCATTCAAAATCATCGTTAAGTTGTTCGCTTAGTAAAAATCTGTAAAATCCTTTGCGAAATTACCACCTAAACCATAGAAAATAAGCTGCTATGAATAATTCAGGATTACTTAATTAAATAATTCTTTGTATAAGCGGACATCTCCTTCATCAAAAACTTAAAAATTTGTCAAATAATTAAACTTTTTCAAAGGAAAAATGTTGTTATCGCTCGGTACTTCCTTTTTTATCCCGCAGTAACCCCCCACTGATTGAAGTTTCACTTTATTGACTCCAGAAAGGAACAAGGGACATCGACCCATAAAAGAAGCCCGGCATAGATGACCCATGCCAGGCGAAAAACATACAATGCAGCAGTCTGATGCCAGATTTGACAAATTAATTCACTGCCCTGTTTTTATCTTCCCTTCTTTTAATCCGAATCAAATCATATTGGACGAGTTTCATCCCCTGCGAGGAAACACGTTCAAAAAAATGTTCGGGAATTCCCTGATAAAGCGACCTGTCCAGTGTAAAGGAAAGGGGTACGTTACAATATATTTCTGCAAGTTTTCTCGATACCCGAAGCATGTCCAGGTTCGTGGAGATTTTATTTCTCTGGCCTTTCGGCAGAAGATTCAGCTGATTAAGGAGTGAGTCGATACTCCCGAACTGACGGATCAGTTTGAAAGCTGTTTTTTCTCCAATCCCCTGTACCCCGGGATAGCCATCGCTTGAGTCTCCCATCAGCGCTTTTACATCAATGAACTGACGCGGAGTCACACCATACTTATCCGAAAATGCGTCGAAGGTATAGCTTCTGTAATGGCCGTACCCTTTTTGAAGGATATGAACGCCAATGTGATTATCCAACAGTTGAAGTAAATCGCGGTCAACAGTAAAAATGGAGACATCTGCCATCTCCTGATATTTTTTTGCAAGCGTTCCTATACAGTCATCTGCTTCATATCCGCTCAAACCAATATTCGGTATGTGAAAGGCTTCTGTCATTTGTTTTGCCAGTGCAAACTGCGGAATCAGTTCGACAGGTGGCGCTGCCCTGTTTCCCTTGTACGCCTGAAACAAGTTGTGACGAAAAGTCTTTTCCTTCATATCCCAGCATACAGCTATATGTGTCGGTCTGCGATATTCTATAGCAAGAAGCAGATGACGGAGGTATCCCTGTACAGCATTTGTCGGCATTCCACGATCATTAAACATGAACTGTCCGGTTACAGCAGTGGCATAGAACGCCCGAAAAAGTAAAGCCATCCCGTCAATAATTACCAGTCTCGGTTTTTCAGTCAAAAAATCTCCCCATTCCTGCTCATCTATCGTTCATTATTATATCATGACTTCTGATGTCAGTTTTTCGGGAGGTCGCATCGTCATCTATGAATTACCTGACATGAAGGGTTACTGTGCCAACACCGTGGTCAAATGTTGCGACATAGTCACCTTTCTTAAGTTTCTCAGGAAGGCAGAATGTCCCGGTAGACACTGTCGTGCCTTTTGTCACTTTTTTCCCTTCGCGTGCCAGTCTGGTTACAAGCCATTTCAAAGCTTTCACCGGGTTCCCAAGCACTTCGGAAGAAACACCGGTCATGAATGGCTGACCATTGAACGTAGCGGACGTATGTATATCAGACAACTGATCCACCGTTAGTTCAGGCGCTTTCGGTCCGACGACAACCCGTCCGCAGACTGCACTGTCTGAGATAACCAGTTCCAGTGGTAATTTCGGAAACCAGTCTTTGAAGCGAGAATCAGGGACTTCGATCCCCGGTGCGATACTTGTTTTTTTCAGCAGTGTTTCTTCATCGTCATCATCAGACAAATCTTCCTCAGCTGTAAATTCCAGTTCAAGTTCAAGCAAGGGTTCGTTCAATTCAGAAAGGGAAAGTTCAGTACCATCATTCAGCACAGCCGATGCAACAATCTGCCCATAAAGCGGCGAATCAGAATGAAACATATCCTGTGTCTGTTTACTGGTCAGACTGATTTTATATCCTTTAACAGCTTCTCCCTTCCGGCTGTTAAAGGCATGCTGCACATCATAGGCACTTTCAGGATCGAGCCCGGATTGACGATAGTCCTCCCACCGAAGTGCCCTTCCTGTTTGATAAGCCTGATAGAGATCCTGTGCTAATTCTTCTGTTTTTTCCACCATGTGTAAACTTCCTTTCTGTTTTCTTTCTATATTTTAAATTTTTAGTGTATGGTTCATTATAGTACTTGAGCTTCATCTGTCAACGGAATCATAGAAATTGAGGGTTTTAAAAATCACGATTTTGAGATATGCTAAATTTAATTTCTTTGAAAATATAGAGAGAAGAGGATGAAGACAGAAAAGTGTTTACAGGGAGGCAATTTTCATATGTTTTTGCCATTCTTATTTTAAGTCTGTTCAGTGTTTTTGTAATAGTGGAGATCGTTGATAAGACGCGGCTATCCGATCCGGAATATGCTGCGTCTCAGTCTGAGGTCAAGGCGTACAATCAGGAGATACCCACCGTTTTTATTCATGGATGGAAAGGTTCAGAGCGTTCTTTCCAAACCATGTTCAACCGATTCTCTGCTCATTATCATGGACCGGAACGGGCATTTGTTGTCCGGATCGATCCGGACAGCTCGGTTACCGTCAGTGGAAATATGAAAAATAAGCGGATCCCGCTGATTCAGATCCTGTTCACCGACAATCATGCCTCGATGGAGCAGCAGGGTATATGGCTGCGTTCAGCCTTTCGCGTTCTGAAAGCCAAAGGGATTGACAGAATGAACGTTGTCTCTCATTCCATGGGCGGAAAAGCTTTTACCTGCTACCTTGAGACCGCCAGGAATCCAAATGCATATCCCAAAACGGAGAAGTTTGTCGCTATTGCTGCTCCTTTCGACTGGATCGGTGGCCCGAATAAAACAGATTTTTCGCTCGGCCAATTAAAATCGAATAGTGCACTTTATAAATATCGTGCACGAATTCCCCATGATCTCCATGTTCTTGCGATTGCCGGTGTGAACAATCGTCATACCGAGAGTGACGGCGTTGTGCGTCTTCAGAGTGCGTTCTTCGGAAAGTATTTTTTCAATCCGAAATATTACTCTGAAAAGATTATTTATGGAAGAAATGCACAGCACAGCAAACTTCATGAGAATCCGGCTGTCGATCAGCTGATCGCAGATTATTTATGGAAAATTAAACCAAAAGGATGAGTTGCATTGTGTACGTTACCTGTTGTTAACATCAAGAATTTGCGTTATAAAAATATCCTTTCAATCGACCGGTTATCGATAAGTTCCGGTGTGGTTACCTGTATCATCGGGGAAAGCGGAAGTGGAAAGTCAACACTTCTGAAAATGATCGATAACATGATCAGCCCCGAATATGGAACGATTGAGGTACTTGGAAAATCAATTGATGCATGGAACCCGATTGAACTCAGACGACGGATTGTCATGATGTCTCAGACTCCTGTTATGTTTCCGGGAGATGTGAGGGAGAATCTCCTGATCGGCCTTAAGTTTTCAGATATGCCTCCTGTTTCAGACAGTCGCCTGAAAGAATTACTTGATATGGTCAGGTTACACAAGTCTCTGGATGACGACAGTGATTCCTTGTCGGGCGGCGAAGCACAGCGCGTATCCCTGGCAAGAATTTTGCTGATTAATCCCCCGATCCTTCTGCTTGATGAACCATCATCAGCCCTGGATGAAGAGACAACTGCCTTTGTTCTGCAAAAGGTCGTCGATCATGTGAAAGCCAGTAAGAGTACGTTGATTATGGTGACTCATTCTTCCGCAGTCGTCCGGGAATTTGCTGAACAGGTCATTGAAATTGAAAATGGGCACGTGATTAAGGAAGGTGGAACAGTTGAACGGTAATGATCTGCCGCTCTGGCAGCTTGGTTCTGCCTATGTCTTTATTATTGTACTTCTGATCATCGTCAGGATCAGAAAAATTCCACGGGAAAAAGAAATTTTGATTGCCACAATCCGAATGACTATTCAGCTGATGATTATTGGCTATATCCTTGCATACATATTCGGTCATGCAAATCCCCTGTTTACGATCCTGATTCTGATTTTCATGCTGGTATTCGCCATCTACAATATTTACCGGCGCGTAAATGATCCGCTCGATCGGGAATTAAAGAAAAAAATAGCACTTTCAATGAGTATCGGTGTCGTTGGCACACTGGCCTACTTCGTTCTTGTTACACTCAGTGTCTCTCCCTGGTATAATCCGAGATTTGTGATCCCAATCGGGGGATGATCATCGGTAATACAATGACAGGCGTTTCACTGGGTGTAAACACCTTACTGGATGGAATGCGCACAAAGAGAAAGATGGTTGAATCTGCTCTTATGCTCGGAGCAACGCCAAAGGAAGCCGCACGTCCGATTATCAATCAGGCCTTCGACAGCGCCATGCTTCCGACCATCAATTCGATGGTTGGCATGGGTATTGTCTTTCTTCCAGGTATGATGACAGGACAAATTATTGCAGGTGCTTCTCCTTTGTCAGCCATCCGATATCAAATTGCCATCATGCTGGGTGTTGTCGGCGGTGCCTCGCTGACTGTTCTTCTATTTGTTCAGATCGGTTACAAAGCTTTTTTCAACGAACGCTGTCAACTGAAAGAGCGTTTGAAATAAGCAAGAGTTGAAGTAAAAATATACCGATTATCATCAAGTCGCGGGCAACGCCAGCGGCTTGTTTTTCTTTGCAAAAAACATAAAAAAAACGGTGGTCAGAAAACCGGAATTGATGTGAGCCCCAAAAGTTGGACACAGTTTTAAGCTGCTTGCTCAGGGATTTAGCCATCGGCATATTGCTTCGAGCTGCGGATGTTCGAAGAATACCGTTGGCAGTGTCCTGAGGCGGGCTGGAGAGAAAGGAGTCTCATGGCCACTGGATAAGGAAATGGATAATCCTGAACTTCAGAGTATTCTTTTTCCTGAAAAGCATCGATCTGAGATGAGACGTCCACCGGACTGTAACTATCTCCACCAGGAAATGGCTCGAAGCGGAGTGACCCTGTCATTACTTTGGCATGAATATGTAGAAACGTGCAGACAAAACAAGGAGATCCCTTACAGTTATCGGCAATTCTGTCGTTTTTACAACAGCTATGTGATAAAGACCAAAGCAACCATGAGAATTAAAAGACAGCCTGGTGAAGCCATGGAAGTGGATTGGGCAGGTCAAACTGCTTCAATTCAGGATTCATCACCGGACAGACCATTCCTGCTTACGTTTTCATATCTGTGTTACCTTGTAGTCAATATGCTTACGTCGAGGCATTTCTATCCATGGATACACCAAGCTGGATAACCGCTCATATCCATGCCCTGCAGTTTTTCGGTGGGGTTCCCCGAATGATTATTCGGACGTGCGGACGTTTTTCTGGACCAACACCGCGAACAGGAGGACGACCAGGCCCTGGGTGAGCTGTTCTACCTCATGGTCGATGAACTCACCGATATCACCTTTACCGAAGCGATCCGACAACTCATCGACTTATTCCAGGAGGCCTTCGAGAATGAACCCGTTTTGTCTGAGAAAGCCATGGATCAAATTATGGAAAGGTTTCTGAAAAAACTGCCGTCCAACTATCAGAAACAGCTGACCAAAGTGGCAGCCTGAGCTAATTTATCCAGGAAGAACATAGAACCAGCGAGAAATAGGGCCACTTTTCTATCCTTCAAGTTGTAGTTAAATAATATGAATCATCTGAGCTTGATTCAGGTGGGGATTATTTATGCAAGGTGTCGATTATTTGACGCTTACTCAGAATAGAGATCCATAATGGGTTCAAGATAGAGCCGTTCTTTGATGGTTTGGTGACCCCATCGAAATTCCGATACATCAGCGAACAGTTTCTGGTAAGGACGATCGGTCATAAACCGGCGTTTCAGGTGATTCTTAGCGATCTTACCAACGGTCCCCTCATAAGAATTGTATTTACGGATCCGTTTGGTGTACGCCATCGACTGAAGGCCTTCTGCTCTCATGATGCGTTGAACCTTTTTGTGATTCACCGTGAAATGGCGGCTGTTCAGGTCCAGAATCACACGCCGATAGCCATAATCCGGATTATCCAGTTTCACATTCATAATTTCGGCAGTGATTCGCCCCTCACTCATCTTCATCCTGTTGTTTGCGATAGAGCTGGTAGTAGTACACACTCTTAGACAGCTTCACCACCTGCAGAATATGGGTCAGAGAGTAGTTCTGCCTTAGCTCCGTAACGATTTGCGTTTGTTCCGCTCGCGTTGCGCTCTCTAGTGAACTAAGGTATCTAGTTTTTTTAAGTATTCATTCTCAATCCGAAAAGCTCATTTTCCAATTCAAGATCCTTGAGCCGCTGCGCGTCAGACTGAAGCGGATTTTTGGCCTTGTCGTTCTTACTGGCTGTACGGTCCAGGTGCTTATGTTTCCCCATTGGCGGGCGTCCTCGCTTATTTTTTAGTCCATCCACACCCCCTTGTTTCAAACCGTCGATCCCATTGATAGATCGTAAACGGTGAAGAGATATTGAAATGAAGAGCTGTACTTTGAGTGGTGAATGGTTCTCCCTCATTCGTTGTAATACTTTCAGCTTAAAATTGCAGGTATATTCCGGCCGTTGATCACAACTTTTAATTCCTGCCATACCTTTTGCCTGATAGCGATGCACCCAGCTTAAAACGGTTTTATCAGATGGAATATGACACTTATAACACAATGAGGCACATCCCATCCCTTCGAAATACTCACCAAACACTTTCACCTTAAAATCAATGGAATACTTGGTCATTGTAAAGCCCCCTGAAGTTGAATTTTGTTGTCCAACTTCAGGGGGTCAGTTCAAATTTTCGGATTTCCGTCACCGCATAAAGAGCATAAAAGACAAATCTGACTTTTGACGATCAGATCAATGCACTTTTTGGATTATATCTGTTTTTCGAAGTGTAATCGTTTATTGACAGCATAGAAAACAGCTGTCCCAACCAGCATGACAATGGCTTCGCCAGCCGCAAGCGTCAGCCAGTTGAGAAGAAAAGGAACATTTTCTGTCACACCGGCCAATGTCAGTTCCCATGCAATAATGCACATCGTGACGGAAAATACAGCCGTATTGATCAGCATTCTCGCTACCACGTTCTTCACCCTGCTAATCAAAAGGATTGAGATCAGAAGAGCCACAACGGATTGCCCGGTACCAAATATCAGATCATATGGAAGCAGAGGCGAAAAGAATAGATTAGCCATAAATACGCCGACGACAATACCGATAAAATACTTCTTATTAAATGCGATCAGGTGATTCAGCATTTCCGGGAGTCGCAGCTGAAGTGCATAAAAAGCAACCGGCTGGACAGCAAAAGTGAGAACAATATACACAGCTGCTACCAGCGCATTAATTGCAATAAATCTGATTTTCATTTATTAATCCCTCCTTAGTTTTTTGATAAACGTGGGATGGTTTCGAACCACGTGGGCATGCGCCCAAACCACTTCATTTTAATACAGTTTTAAAAAAAGTCAATGTAGAAAAACGTGCTAAATAACAAGTCGCGAGGCCCCGCCGGAGGATTATTTTCCCTGCCCCTTTTTCCACAAAAAATCTTTCTTAAAGCACAAAAAAACAGCCTGTTCCCGAATGGTACAGGCCGTTTCACAATCATCATTTAGTTTTCGCGATTATTTGCCAGGAAAATCATAAGAATGAAACGGATAAGTTCCATCGCAGAGACAAGTGCTGCGGCTACATAAGTCATTGCTGCAGCGGACAGAACTTTCTTAGCCCCTCTCCGTTCATCTTCCTGTATGATTCCGAGTGACACAACCTGTTTTAAAGCCCTGCCAGAGGCATCAAATTCTACAGGCAGTGTGACCAGCTGAAACAAGACAGCAGCAGCGAAGAAAATCACGCCAAGTGTAGCGAGTTGCATAGCTCCGAACAGGAACCCGGCGATAATCAGAAAATAGGATAGATTGGATCCCAGATTTGCAACCGGAACCAAAGCTGATCTCACGCGCATAAAGGTGTAATCATTTGCATCCTGAATGGCATGCCCGACTTCATGAGCGGCGACTGCAGTCCCGGAAATTGTTGCGCTGTGATAAATGTCGCTTGACAGATTGACTGATTTATCACGGGGATCATAATGGTCGGTCAGTGTTCCCTGAACTTCTCTGACAGTGACATCATACAACCCGTTTTCATCCAGAATTTTTCTTGCTGTTCGCGCACCGGTAAGTCCGGTCGAATTACTTACCTGTGCGAAACGGCTGTACGTTGATTTGACACGCATCTGCGCCCACAAAGGGATTAGCAGCAAGATGGCCATGTAAATTAGATATTGTAGCATGCACATTCCTCCAAGCTCTCTATAAAGTCAATTTTAGTCAGACTTTGCTGTTTTGTCAAAAACTTTTCGTTTAATGTTTAAAAAGTTCATCTCTTCTGTCTACGTACCACTGTTGCATGATACTTTCTCCAGGATACGTAAGTAAGAACAGCAATCAGGGCTCCTCCGGAAACGAAAACCAATAGATCAGATCCGGGATTTTCAGGCAGGCTTTCTTCACGAGTAAAAATCTGATTTAAATCTTTTTCAACTTCCGATACTTTAGCAAGCCATTCCTTCTTACTGATGTTTGACGATGTCTCCTGCGACAGTTGGGCAATATGTTCATCTGTCGTCATCAGCTTATCATTCGTGCTGTCAATGTAAAGTGAAGGATAAACTGAGTCATAAACATTTAGAAATTGATTAAATTCTTTGCGGATAACCGCCGGATCCCGGTCATTTTCTACCGCTTCTTTTATCGTGTTCATAAGCTGTGCTATCCGTGGATACATGTTTTTCCATAATGGATCACTGTTCGAGATAGAAGCATCAGTACCCAGCCGTAACGCCAGTGCCGC
The DNA here is from genome assembly GCF_040529185.1 of Sporolactobacillus sp. Y61. NCBI lineage: Bacteria > Bacillati > Bacillota > Bacilli > Caryophanales > Sporolactobacillaceae > Sporolactobacillus > Sporolactobacillus sp. Y61. The sequence continues at coordinate 2,432,360 of NZ_CP159510.1, forward strand.
TTCTTCAGCTTCCTTATTATTTACGTCACTCCGAAGAAGAAGTTTCAGACGGCTGGACAGGGTCTCAAGAACCCGTCGCTCGTCTTCAGCAAATTGCTGCCTTTTATCGGCAAGTGCCACATGATACTGATCGAGTAAATTTTTCGATATCCTGTTTTGGTTTGCGGCGGTATATTGATAGATACGATCCGACAGCACGATCAGTTCTGCGTTATCCGTCTTCTTCTGTTTTTCATCAGGAATATAAAATCCGGAAATGAATATCAGAAACAGTATCAGGCAAAACAGAAAAGCTGTCTGTTCAGATTTCATAACCTGTCCTCCCCTGGAATCCTTGTACAACTATATGAGAAGACAGGAGCAAGTAGACCGAACGACAGCTGTGCACCATATTGTATACGCTTACATCAGATGATATAATAAATAATTGTCCGGCTCAGTGTTTATGTTTTTTCAGAGTTTGAAGCTTAGCTGTAAGGTGATAAAACCCTTCTTTATCACCCTGATCAAGTGTCTCATTAATTGCTTTATATAATCTTTTCTCAGCGCAGGCTTTTTCAGCAGCTCCTGCGACGTGTTCGGCAGCTTCTCCATATTTCTCATGAACTGATTGATGAACGCCCGGGGTATCCTCCAGCACGTCAATATATTCCGGCAATCCATGTATGGATCGACATTCCATTCTGATAAACACGGCCTCTTCCTGATTCAGTCTCAAATCATGGAATGTCTTTTCCGGATCGTGGGTAATAACATGGTGCTTAACATAAGTAAAAATTTCACCAGTTGGGTTGTCAGTAGAAATAGTGATCGTTCTGTTACAACCTGCCAGATTATCCGAAAAATGTATCAGTTCAAGTAATTGATCATGACCTGCTACATAATTGAGCAGCCAGATCGTTTCCCTGTTTTTTACCACTTTTTGATCCAGCAACCACTTTATAAACGTCTTCTTCTGAGTTACCGATACGATCTGATTCATTTGATCATCCCCTCTGATTGTCTCGCAAAGTGACAGAAAGATCTGATACAAATTTATTCGCCCTTTACAATGAATCATCCTGCTTCAGTCGCTCGATAAAATCGGCCAGTTCCTGATTTTCAGGATTTAATCTGACAGATTTTTCAAGAGCCTGCAATCCTTCCCTCCTTTTTCCCATATCTCTCAGATAGCCACCGTATTCTTCCAGAAATTCGGGATTATTGGAAAAAGAATCAGCACTCAACTGGTAGTATTTCCATGCCTTCTTCAGTTCATCAGTTTTGTTATATGCCGTTGCAAGAAACCAGATCAACATGGGATCGTCCGGTTCCTGTTTGCCAAGAAGTTCAATAATTCCGTCGTAATCCTCATCCTGAGACTTTAATTCAACAAGTCTGGTCAGTGCCTCAACATTTTCCGGATCCAGCTCATACCACTTTTTAAAAAATTCGCCAGCTTTATCCCGCTGATGAACCTTTATGGAAAGTTCCCCTGCTTCCCGGTATAACCGGTCATTGTATTGATCAAACTGAAGGCCTGCTTCTGTAATTTTCAGAGCCTTGTCGAGTTGACCTTCGTGTTCATAAGAATGGGCGAGAACCGGATAGAGTGTGCTGTATCCCGGATCCAGACCTCTCAGTTCTTCAAGCGCTTTTATCGCTGTTTTATCATGATGAATTTTAGCAGCCGTTACACCGTATCCAAAAAGACCGTCCAGTGTTTTTTCCTTTTTCAGCCCCTTTCGATAGGCTTTCAGGGCCCTTTCAAACTCGCCGTAAAGGCTGAGTGCCTCTGCCAGTTTCAAGGATACATTCTGATCAGCAAGCTTCGGTTCGTTTTGTACTTTTTCAAGATAAAGGACCGCTTTTCCGGCATCGCCGATGGACAGGTAAAATTCTCCAAGGGCAAAAAGCAGAACCGGTTCATGGGGTGCTATTTTGAGTGCACCAATGAGTTTATTCTCGGCAACCTCATCCAATCCTTCCTGCTGGTACAAATCAGCAAGCATCATCTGAGCGCTCAGGTAATTTTCGTCCAGTGGATGAATTTTTGACAGGTACTCGATGGCACGGTCTTCTTTATTCTGATCGATAAGTAAATCCGATATCTGCAAGAGAAGATCGCTGTCATTCGGATATCTTCCGAGCAGCATGCTGTAAACCTTTAATGCCTCATCCTGAAAGCCATAATCATGAAAGATGGCCGCGGCTCCATATAAAGTGTCATCATCTCCATGCTGAATCAGTTCACGAAGGACTTTTAATCCTTCGTCAGTCTGTCCGCTCTCCAGCAAAGCGTTTGCTGTTTCCAATTTATTCATTGATCCTGAACCCCCTGCGCGTCAGCCTGGACACATGTTCTCCTACTATCATATTAGTCAATGACAGGCCGGACATCAAGAAGTGAGCCCTGTAAATCGAGAAGAATTTCCGAACTTCATATGTTCACAGGAACCGTTTATACAGTGCGATCCAGGTACAGACTGAAATAACAGGAAAAGCAGCCTCACGTGTACAAGGCTGCTTAGAAATTTTTAAATGATCGGCCGTTTTCAAACGGTCCTTCTGCCCGCAACTTGTTCTGCTGCCGGCAGCGTATCCTGCAGATAATGTTTAATCTCATCCAGAGCTTCCTTGCGGTTTTCGCTGCGCAGCCCATCTGCTCTTTTCTCTATCTGAGATACAATAGCGCTGCCGACGATGAACCCATCGGCATAATTTCTGAGTTCATCGACCTGAGCCCTGGAGGAAATGCCGAATCCTACGGCAATGGGAAGGCTGGAAGCTGCCCGGACACGTTCCAGAAAGGGAAAGATATCGGGGTGAAAGTGGCTGCGTACCCCGGTCACACCAAGGGATGAAACACAATAAATAAATCCCTGTGCAGCCTGGCAGATGGCAGTCAGACGCTGATCCGATGTCGTTGGGGCGACGAGTGAAATCAGGCTTATTTGGTGTACCCGGCACTGTTCCGACAGTTCATGGCTTTCTTCAAACGGAAGATCTGGTACAAGCAATCCATCAACCCCGTTCTCTTTTGCTTCATGAAAGAACGTTTCAGTACCCAGCTGAAGCAGAGGATTGACGTAAGTAAAGATAATGACCGGAATCTTCACTCCGCTTTCACGCATCCGTTTAACAAGACGCAAAGCCTTTAGCAGGGTCATGTGATTCTCCAGTGCCCGTCTGGATGCCCACTGAATCACGGGTCCGTCAGCCAGCGGATCTGAATAGGGTATACCAAGTTCCAATGCACTTGCCCCGAAATCCTGAAGCACAGAAGCCAGATCCACTGTGGCTTCCGCATTCGGATCACCGGTTGTAATAAATGGTATAAACATCATGCCTCTTTCTTTATTCACATATTCGTTCATACGGCTCATTCTTCCAGCCCCCTTTCCGATTTTCTTTTTTCAAGTACATGCCATACGGTATGAACATCTTTATCCCCACGCCCCGACAGGCAGACCAGTATTGACTGAGATCTGTCCATCTTTCTGGCCACTTTCATGGCGAGCGCAAGGCCATGTGCACTTTCAATTGCCGGAAGAATACCTTCGTATTTACTCAGCTTCAGCAGTGCATCGATCGCTTCATCATCTGTAATTGCCTCATAATGAGCCCGCCCGGAATCCCTCAGAAAGGCATGCTCCGGACCGATTCCGGGATAATCAAGCCCTGCAGATATGGAATAAGGTTCAGTGATCTGCCCGTTCTTATCCTGAAGGAGATAAGTCATCGCCCCGTGTATAACACCTAAACTGCCCTTTGTCAGGGTCGCTGCATGTTCTCCTGTTTCCGTACCTTTTCCGCCGGCTTCTGCTCCATACAGTTTAACCTTATCTTTAAGAAAAGCGGTAAACAGCCCCATGGCATTGCTGCCTCCACCTACACAGGCACATGCTGCATCGGGGAGCCTGCCCGTCATATCCATCATTTGCTTTCTGGCTTCATCACCGATAATCCGCTGAAAATCACGAACAATCATCGGATAAGGGTGCGGACCGACAACTGAGCCGTCAATGTACGCCGTATCTTCGACATGAGCAGCCCAGTATCTCAGTGCTTCATTGATTGCGTCCTTCAAGGTTCCATTCCCATTTGAAACGGATACGACTTCAGCTCCAAGCAGTCTCATTCTGAAAACATTCAATGCCTGTCTTTCTACATCTGTCGCACCCATAAATACTTTACAGGGCATTCCGAAATAGGCAGCCACTGTAGCTGTAGCCACACCGTGCTGACCTGCTCCGGTTTCAGCGATCATATTTTTCTTTCCCATCCTCCTCGCCAGGAGTGCCTGACCAACTGCGTTATTTATTTTATGAGCACCGGTGTGGTTGAGGTCTTCTCTCTTTAAATAGATTTTTGCACCACCTGTTGCAGCACTCAGCCTCCGGCACAGGGTAACGGGAGTGGGACGCCCCGAGTATTCCTGAAGAATCTGATGGTATTTTTCCAGAAAGTGCGAGTCATGAATCGCCTCGTTAAACCCCTTCTCCAGTTCCAGCAGCGCATGCATTAATGTTTCCGGTACATACTGGCCGCCGAATTTTCCATAACGGCCCTTCCTGTTTATTGGCTTCATTGTCTCAGTCTGAGGCTGTTTGAGCATCGTTTATCCACACCTTTTCTTCGATTTTCCGCATCAGATGACAGTCTTTCCGAAAATGGCTTTCTATACCGGATGAGATGTCAATCCCCGAAGGCTGGAAAGCAAGAAGATGTTGGATATTTTCCGGCTTGACACCTCCGGCAATCAGACAGGGAACATGTTGTTCTTTTGCTTCAGCTTCATAAGCAGGGACACTGTTCCAGTCAAATGTTTTTCCGGTTCCGCCCATCATACCCTTCACTTTTGTATCGATCACAAATCCGTCGACCATTCCACTGTACGAATGCATCATTTCTACTGTATCCGGTCCGTGATGGATGGTTTTCCAGACGCTTACGCCAGTCGTTCTGCGTATATCAGCGGTTTCCCGCGGAGATTCATGACCATGCAGCTGGATCACATCCAATGCTACATATCCGAGCACGTCTGAAATCTTTTCTATAGAATCATCAGCAAATACGCCAACCAGCTTCTTCCCGCCGCTATCACCCAGTTCTTTCAGCCAGCGTGACACTTCCGGCGCCTGTACTACTCTTTCACTTCTTACCGTAAAAATAAAACCTATAAAATCTGCCCGGCTTTGCACTGAACATTTCAGGTCGCTGAATGAATGATTGCCACAATATTTAAGTAGAGGGCGCAATGTCGCTCACTTCCCCGCCGAACAGATCACGAATTTTATCAGATGGCGAATGGGCACGGATTAGAGTTTCTCCGACAAGGGCGGCATCCGCACCACACATTTTCAGATAGTTTACATCATCTGCCCGTCGTACACCGGATTCAGCAATGAAAATCACATCATCTGGAATCAGTTTGCGGATTTGCTCCGTCACGGTAAGATCCGTTTTGAATGTTTTCAAATTACGGTTATTAGCACCCATTATCTCCGGTGTGAAAAGGGACAGAACAGCATCTGCCTCCTCCGGCCGATGCACCTCTACCAGACATTCAATATGACGTTCCTGTGCAGCCAGATAAAACTCATGCAATTGGTTCGGATCAAGTGCGGCAGCAATTAATAAAATGGCATCTGCCCCGGCACGGTCCGCTTCCTCAATCTGCCGGTCATCGATGATGAAATCCTTTCTCAGAACAGGAAGTGAAACGGATTGTACGACTTTGACCAGATTCTCCAGCGAACCATGAAAATACGTTTGATCTGTCAGCACACTGATGGCATCCGCACCCGCCTGTTCATAGGATCTTGCGATTGCGTCCGGATCGAGCTGCTTTCTGAAAAAGCCTTTTGAAGGAGAGGCCTGTTTGACTTCGGCAATTAATCCGAGGGCATGCCGCGGATGACCGAGTGCCTTTTTCAGTGAACGCTTCTTTCGTCTGATTAACCTCTCCGGCATTTGAAACCGGGACAGCTCTTCTTTTTTGGTTGTCATAATCTTTCCCAGAAAATCTTCATGCATGAGTGGTCACACCTGCTTCATGACGCAGAAGATCAAGCTGTTTCATGCCTTTTCCTGAATCAATCGCTTCAGCAGCTTCATGCACACCTTCTGCAATTGAAGCAGTCTCGCCGGCAACAAAAAGAGCCGCTCCGGTGTTCAGCAAAATCGCATTTACTGCCGACTGGTTATCTGTGTTCCCGGACAGTACAGCTTCAATCAGCCTCGCACTTTCTTCCGGATTGTTGACTTTGATCTCATCCAGATGACCACGTTTCAGACCGACATCTTCAGGCGTCAGTGTAAAAGGACTTGCGGTATTTCCTTCGATCAGGAAACCGTTCGTGCGACCACCAATCGTCAATTCATCCATGCCATCCTCTCCGGTAACAACCAGGGTACGTGTTGATCCAAGATGAATGATCGCATCCGCATAGGCTTTGGCTGCGTCTCTGCTGTAAACACCCAGCAGCTGACGCCCTGGACCCGCCGGATTCGTCAGGGGACCAAGTAAATTGAATATTGTCCGGAAACCCAGCGCCTTTCGCGGCCCGACAGCATACTTCATCGAAGCATGATAAAGTGGAGCAAAAAGAAAACACATATGCGTCCGGTCAAGCAGTCCGGCCGCTTCTTCCGGAGCAGCCTGGACGGATATACCCAGCGCTTCAAGAACATCTGCTGCTCCGCTTGTTGATGAAACCGAACGATTGCCGTGCTTAGCTACATTCACACCGAGCGATGAAGCAAGAATGGCGCTTGCTGTAGAGATATTAAAGGTCGCTGTTCCGTCACCGCCTGTCCCAACGATATCAAGCAATTCCTTATTGTAGTGCAGGTGCCTGGCATGCTTTCTCATGCCTCTGACACACCCGGTCAGTTCATCTGTCGTTTCACCGCGCAGACTCAGCATAGAAAGAAATCCGGCAATCTGATCAGATGATGCCTTCCCTTCCATGAGTTCACTCATCATCTCTTCTGCTTCCCCGCTGTCAGTGTCCGTCCTTCCGCCAGATCCTTAAGTTTTTCCTGAAACATGCTCCCACTCCTCTTTTTTTTATGAGGAATGAGCATTGTGAGGTTATTGAGAGGCGAAACATAGAACATTCATTTATGCCTGCTGATCATATTAAAACCCGCAGACAGAGTGCCTGCGGGTATCATTATCGTTCATATTCACCCTCAACTCTGCTCAACTAAGCTCATTCTCTTCTGATCTTACTCTGTCGACGGTATCCTCCGATACTGTCCGGCATTGAAACTTTTCAAAGTGTAATCTCATCATAGTCAATTGATTCTGATCTGTCAATATGAAAGATGTATCATGGCTTTACAGAAGGCGCGTCTGTCACTGCATCTTTTCATAGAAGAACGTTTCCGCCGGACGCAATAAATAGTGTTCGGGATGGAATATCTGCTCTGTGCTTCCGACAAAAAGAAGGCCATCCTTACGGAGTGCACCACTCAGTTTAGGATAGATGAGCCTTTTTCCTTCCTCCGTGAAGTAAATCAGTACGTTGCGGCAGACGATAAGATCGAATGTACCCGGAGCCGGGTCACTCAGCAGATTATTCTGATAAAAGCGGATGGATTTTTTCATCGAATGATTTACTGTACAGGTCATACCGTTCTGCGTGAAATAGGCCCTGCGTTCTTTTGCAGACAGTTCCTTTAAAGCAGTAGACGGATACTGTCCCTCCGACGCTTTTTGTAAAACGTCACGGTCAATGTCTGTAGCAGTAATATGAAATGCATGATCCGGTAAATACTTCTTAAGCAGTATGACGAGAGAATAGGCTTCTTCGCCTGTAGAACAGGCTGCACTCCAGACATTTAATCTCGACCGTTCAGCTGCCAGCCTGCTTATTCTCTGTTCAAGCACTGCCCAGCGCGGACGATTCCTGAAAAATTCTGTGACATTGATCGTTATCCGGTTCAGACATTCATTAAGCAGCTTTTCCGATTGCTGTAATGCATAAAAGTAGCGGACAAAAGAAGAAAACCCCCTTTTTGCCCGCAATGTACTTAAACGTCTGCGCATCTGTTCTTCTTTATAGTACACCAGGTTTATACCCGTAAGTTGCAAGAAAAGGTTTTTAAACTGTTCATAATCCGGATCTGCCGCCTGTTTCATTCCGTATCACCTGCAGATTCAGTATGTAACAAGTTCTTTTTCAGAGAAGAACAGATGGATTTCACGTGATGCACTTTCCGAAGAATCGGATCCATGAATGACATTCCGGTTAACCTTTGTCGCAAAATCGCCACGGATAGAACCTGGTGTTGCTTCCTCCGGGTCAGTTGTTCCCATCATTAACCGGGAAAGTTTGATAATATTATCCCCCTCCCATACCATAGCAAAAACGGGGCCGGACGTCATAAAAGTGATCAGATCCTGATAGAAGGGACGGCCTTCATGTTCCTTATAATGCTTTCTGACGAGTTCATCAGATATGTTCATCAGTTTCCCCGCAACCATTTTAAATCCCTTCGCTTCAAATCGTGCGATAATTTGTCCTATCAGTCCTCGCCGGACAGCATCGGGTTTGATCATAAGAAAGGTTCTTTCCATCTTACTTAGATTCCTCCTTGTAGACAATACTTTTCTTTATGATGATTTTCATGTATGTATCCAGATTTTAAAAGCAGTTAATATTTTCTTTCACCGACATAAGCGGTCATTTCCCTTAATAATCCAGTCACCTTTTGATCCGGCAATTCGTCGAGTATTCCCTCCGCTTTTCTTAAATAGCGGTCACTGAGTGACTGTGCCTCCTCTATCGCCTGTGAATCTCTGATCTTTCCAATGACATCGTCCCAATCATCATCGGAGGGTTCAGCTTCAGTCAGCACTGAGACAATAGCATCATGCAGTTCAGGGTTTCTCAGAGCGTAAAATACAGGCAGGGTAATATTTCCATTTCTCAGATCACTGCCTGCCGGTTTTCCAAGCTGCCTTTCGTTACCGACAAAATCAAGGATATCATCAGTTATCTGATAACTCATACCGAGAAAATAACCGTAGTAGTAGAGTTTTCTTGACAATGAAGTGTCACATCCCGCTGCCATCGCCCCAAGCTGACAGCTAAGTGCCATAAGAATGGCTGTTTTTCGTTTAATACGGCGTAAGTATGTTCTGAGATTCTGCTTCCAGTTTCGAAGATGTCTGATTTGATCAATCTCACCAAGGCTCAGATCCCGGATGACCCTGGATATCTGCCGATGTGCTTCCGGATGGTCAAAAGCTGAAATTAATTTAATGGCACACGCAAAGATATAGTCCCCTGTAAAAATTGCGACACGATTATCCCATTTTGCTTTTACAGTGGGTCTTCCACGACGGAGTTCCGAGTTATCAACCACATCGTCATGAACCAGAGAGGCCATATGGATCAACTCGAGCATCACCGCGGAAACGCTTACTTCATGTCGACCCGGATCACCGTATCGAGAGGCCATCAAAGCGAGCATAGGGCGTATTCGCTTCCCTCCTGCACGGAGTAACTCGAGGCCCGCTTCATGCAGTAATGGGTGCGGCGCTTCAAGAGCCATTTCCAGATATTTCTCGATCGTTTTCAGCTCTTTTTTTGTTCCTGCATAAATTTGTCCAAGAACCATATCATTCACCCTTCATCCGGTTTCTCGGCACGATGAATCGCAGCGATACCGCCCATCAATGAACGGATCGTGACATGTGTAAACCCCGCCTCGTAAAACAAGCGCGCCAGAGTATCCCTGTCCGGAAATTTCATTGTTGATTCGTTTAGCCAGGCGTACTCTTTGTAACTTCCGGCAAACAGTTTCCCAAGAAGAGGCATGACGTACTTGAAATAAAAAAAGTACAATTGTCTGTATACAGGAATGTTTGGCTTTGATGTTTCGAGACAGACAAGTACACCTCCCGGTTTGAGCACTCTTCTGATTTCCCGGAGAACAGTCAGGTAATCCGGTACATTTCGCAGGCCAAACCCGATGGTTGCACGGTCAAACTGGCTGTCTTCATAGGGAATGGCCATCGCATCTCCGTTTACGAGTGTAATGTTTTCCAGCTGCGTTGCCATGATCTTTGATCTTGCCACTTTCAGCATATTGTCACTAAAATCAAGTCCGATGACATGGCCGTTCTTTCCAACATCCTCTGCAAGTTGCATCGTCCAGTCTCCGGTTCCGCAGCATACGTCAATACATGTCGAACCTGACTCCGCCGCTACAGCTTCATCTGCTATCTTTCTCCAGGTTTTGTGACGATTAAAACTGATCAGTGAGTTCATCGTATCGTATTTCCTGTAAATCGTCTGAAACACCTGATGGACCTTTTTGTGTTTCTGATCCTGTTCATTCATTTCCCCATTATTCCTCTCCTGCTGTACACCGGCAAATCGTGTTTAACCGACTGCTTAGATCTGTTATCAAATCAGAGAAGCCGCCACCGGGTATCATGGAACGTTTTATTCGTTCATTAAACCGGGCTTCTGCTCTTTTTATTTCCTCATTCATCAGCTGCCGAAGTACTGCCCGATCATCAGTTATATGATCAGACAGAAAACGGAATAAAAATGAATCATAACCATTTTTCTGCTGAAGCATATCATTCTTTGAAAGCAATTTACACAGAAAAAAGTCACTTAAGGCAGGGACGAGCCAGTCATATCCCAGTTTAGCAGCGACATGTGAAATAAGGGCACTCTCAATTCTTGCCAGAATCTGAACAGTTTGCGTCCAGCTGAGGCGGTGCGCAGGGTAATAGAGCCTGCACTTTTCCGTATTGTAGTTCTGAATGGCTTCAGCCACCCACTCCACAATTTCCATGTCACCCGTACGTGACAGGATGTAATAATAAAGGGCGCTGTAATAATCTCCGGCAAGTACGGTAAGCTGACTTTTCTTTATGGCATCTGCCTCACCCGGTAATGTAACAGCCATCTTATCATGTGTTTTTAATCCTGTCTCGGCAATCATGACACTTTTCGTGCATTTTTCCGGTTGTTCTGTACGTTTCTGATAACTGAACAGGAAATAATAAATCAACACTTTATCCTGGTCAATCTCTGGCCGGGATAAATAGCTGTCGACATATGGATGACTCAGGTCATGCTTCAGTTCACTCAGCAAAACTCCGATCCGGTTTGTATCAAGCATGGTACTCCCCCATTCCATGTACATTCTAAAATGAGTCATCTGATCATTCAGAATGGATCGTCCCGTGTTTTGTCTGAATCATTGCTTTTCCGTGAACCTTAATTGCTGAGGTATGTTCGGTGAATTGGGCGATCATCACTTCCCCCTGGTCCAGTTTTTCAGTGTGAAAGAATCGTGTCTCAGCCCCTCTTGTCAGGCCAATCACATTCACTCCGTCCTCTTCGGCTTTCACAACAAAATAATCACCCAGAACTTCCTCGTTCCTGATGTCCAAGATAAACACCTTCTCTTCTGAAAAATTCGCTCAAATAATATCGATTGATGCAAAAGTGACCGTTTTTATATGAATGGCAAACTTCAGATGTTATCCATTTAAACTGCTCACACATACGGCAGAAAGCCATCGTGCGACCGCTTCCACCAGGCACACAGGACAAGTTCTAAAGCGGAACAGGCAGCACCTGTTTCCATCTTTTCATGCGCCGCTGTATTATCGGACCTGCTCAGTCCGGATGAACGAAATTTGATTGCTGTCACTCATTAGAAAATTCTAGCATATAAAAACAGCAAATGTAAAGAAAACGGCATCATTCGTATGTAACCAGGTTTCTACATAAACTTTGTAAAAAAGGACCATCTTTGCGATGGCCCCCTCTCTCACGTCCTATGTATCCATCAGATCATTGGACGGCTTCTTTCAATGCCTTACCAGGCTTAAATGCCGGAACTTTGCTTGCTTTGATTTCGATTTCCTCACCAGTCTGAGGATTGCGGCCCTTTCGAGCTGCACGCTCACGAACTTCAAAGTTGCCAAATCCGATTAATTGAACTTTGCTTCCATCTTTTAATACATCTGCAATGGTTGACAGAACAGAATCAACAGCTTTAGTTGCATCCTTCTTGGATAATTCTGCGGATTCTGCTACAGCAGAAATCAATTCAGTCTTATTCAACACTTTCACCTCCTTAAAAAGGAATCAAGTTCCTTTTTGTGCTGGAAGAAACATCAACAACGCTTATATTATACGATGTGATGGAATAATTCAACAGCTTTTATTAAAATATTACCATATTTGAACGCTTTTAACCCCGGCAAGGTAAAAAACATGTACTTTCAACCATTCCATAGTTTCACCGTCTATTTCTCACACAGGAATGAGCAAAATAAAAAGCTCCGTTTCCGGAGCCTCTGACAGATCGTTCAGCTGTCCTACAGGATAATAGCGATCAGTCCGCCCGATCCCTCGTTTATTATCCGTTCAAGCGTTTCTTTGAGTTTATATCGTGCATTTTCGGGCATTAAGGCGAGCTTGGCAGATATGCCTTCACGTACAATAGAATTCAGTGACCGGCCGAATATATCTGAGTTCCATATGGACAGCGGATCATCTTCAAAATCCTGCATCAGATATCGAACCAGTTCTTCACTTTGCTTCTCGGTTCCGATAATCGGTGCAAATTCAGACTCCACATCCACCTTAATCATATGAATTGAAGGGGCAACTGCCTTCAGACGGACACCAAAACGTGATCCCTGCCGGATAATTTCCGGCTCATCGAGGCTCATATCATTAATCGATGGGGCAGCAATACCGTAACCGGTCTGTTTTACCATTTTAAGAGCTTCAGACACCTGATCATACTCTCTTTTGGCATGAACGAAATCCTGCATCAGCTGCAGAAGGTGATCTTTACCTCTGATTTCGACGCCGACGACTTCCTTCAGAACCTGGTCATACAGGTTATCCGGGGCATGAAGGTCAATTTCCGCTGTTCCCTTCCCCATCTCAATGCCGGAAAGCTGTGCATTTTCGATAAAGTCATATTCTCCGAATGTACCCACAACGCGATCAACATCACGAAGACGTTTAATATCTTTAACCGTATCCTTTACCGCGTCTTCATAACTCTGTCTCAGCCAGTGATCTTCCTTCAGCACCATCACCCAGCTCGGCAGGTTGACATTAACCTCCAGAACCGGGAACTCGAACAACGTTTCTCGAAGAATATTGTTGATATCATGCTCGCTCATATTCTCAACACTTTGTGAGAGAACCGGGATGTCATACTTCTCAGACAGATCTCTGCGTAATGCTTCTGTCTCAGGGTGGAACGGATGAGATGAATTAATGATCAGGATAAAAGGTTTGCCCACTTCTTTCAGCTCGTCGACAATTCGTTCTTCAGCCTCTACATAGTCCTCTCTCCCGATTTCTCCAATAGATCCATCAGTTGTGATCACAACACCCAGTGTCGAGTGTTCCTGAATCACTTTTCTTGTTCCAATCTCCGCTGCTTCCTGAAATGGGATCGGTTCGTCATACCACGGCGTATGAACCATCCTGGGCCCGTTCTCATCTTCAAAACCTTTTGCTCCCTTAACTGCATAGCCCACGCAGTCCACGACACGGATATTGACCTCAAGCCCTTCTTCTACGGTCACAGTCACCGCATGATTTGGGACAAATTTTGGCTCAGTAGTCATGATCTGCTTACCGGCAGCACTCTGTGGCAGCTCATCCTGAGCACGTACACGATCTGCCTCATTATCAATGTTCGGCAGAACGACCAGTTCCATAAACTTTTTGATAAAAGTTGATTTACCCGTTCGGACCGCTCCGACGACTCCAAGATAGATATCTCCGCCGGTTCTTTCAGCGATGTCTTTAAAGATGTCCACTCGTTCCAGTTTTTCTAAAGTTTGCACCCTCCCGCTCCTCCTTCTGTCGATGACTCTCCGTGATAGTTCTATGCATATGAATTTGTCCATCGATTATGCCAAGAAATTCATCACGGACCGAAGAAGTGAGGCGGTCATGTGCATGAAGAATGAAGAAAAGCCGGCCGACTTTTATACGTCGAAAGGCACCGCGGGAACTTCTTTTTTCTGAACCTCTTCCCCGCAAAAGTTTTATACTTTCTTAAAGTATGAATAAAGGCACAGTTAAAATGATCGGCAGATGGAAACGCCGCAAAAAAAGAAGGGGAAAACATGGAATGTTTTCTCCCCGGGTTTGACTAAGCCCTTCCACGCCATTCAGCTCTCACAGAAAAATTGACACACGCTATAGCTTATGCTAATCCTGCCCGGCATGTCGCTGACTCCGGCCCATTGTTACCTGTTCTGGCCGAATAATTTCGATAGTGTCGACAAATTGCCGGGTACATTGCCCGAAGTAATCGCTTTAACGAGTGCATCCTCTTTTTCCTTCGTTACTGCTACTCCGGCGGTCTTCCCGATCCGGTTAATCAGCTGCCGTACGACTTCGGGATTGCTGAAATCTGCGTTTGATACAGAATTTGCAATGTTTACAATATCCTCTTTCTTAACTTGAGTCTTTTTTTCAATGTTATCAAAGAATGAATGATTCGGATCCACTGAACGTCCTCCTTTACCCCGCTTTCTTTATATCGTATGCGCGAGAGGAGGTCATGTGCTCATTGCTCACGTTCTTCCGGCCTGCGATCTGGCAGGCTGTTATAAATGGCAGCGATCTCATCTTTCTTGTCACGGCCCATTAATTCATCCACAGCCTCTTTCGGATCTTTTCCTTCGAAAAGGACATTGAATATTTCCACAGTGATCGGCATCTCCACATGTTCTTTTTTCGAAAGGGTATAGGCGGCCTCAGCTGTACGTACGCCTTCGACAACCATTCCCATATGATCCAGGATCTCCTGAAGTTTCTTTCCCTTTCCCAGCATATTCCCTGCCCGCCAGTTCCTGCTGTGTTTGCTCGTACAGGTGACAATCAGATCACCCATGCCTGTCAGGCCGATGAAGGTAAGCGGGTGTGCTCCCAGTTTCGTTCCAAGTCTTGAAATTTCTGCAAGGCCTCTGGTAATCAGAGCTGCTTTCGCATTATCTCCATAACCGAGGCCATCTGAAATGCCTGCGCCAAGAGCAATAATGTTTTTCAATGCGCCGCCAATTTCAACACCGATGACATCTTCGTTGGTGTAGACACGAAAATAGGAATTAAAAAACAAATCCTGAACATGTTTTGCTGCCTCCGCACTGTCTGAAGCTACGGAAACGGTCGTCGGATGGCGAAGCGCTACCTCTTCGGCATGACTCGGACCGGAAAGAACAACAATTGCTTTTCTGAGTGAGTCGGGGATCTCTTCCTGAATCACTTCAGACATTCTCCTGAATGTGCCTGGTTCAATCCCCTTAACGCCGTGAATAAACAGTAAGGGGCGTTTGATGACCGTTCTAAGTTGCGTCAGTACTTCACGCATAGCTTTAGCGGGCACGACCAGTAAGACAGCCGATACTTCGTTAAGCGCTTCCACCATGTCTGCTGTCCCACAGATCTTTTCCGGAAGAGCAATCCCGGGAAGATATTTTTCATTAGTATGTTTTAATCGTATTTCATCTGCCTGATCCTTTCTGTGGCTCCATAATTGAACCGTGTATCCGTTGTCGGCAAGCACCATAGATAATGCTGTTCCCCAGCTTCCGGCGCCAATGACTGCAATCTTTTTCATACAGTTAACCACCTCTCCTGGTTTTTCACTTTACTCTGTTGTCGGATCAGACTCCGACCTTTTTATGACCTATTTTATTTTCCTTCCCATGTACAAGACGTGAAAGATTGGCTCTGTGCTGAAAGAAGGCAAGCGCCGTAATCAGTAAAGCAACAAAAATCACACTCCCAGGCAGATCGCCAAAGAGCCATGCCAGGATTGGCGTCAGGACCAGGAAAACCAGAGAGCCGACCGAAACGTATCGGGTCAGCACAATGATCAGTACCGCAGCCAGACCTGCGATCAATGCAAACAGCGGCATAATCATAAAAAATACGCCTATTGTTGTCGCAACACCTTTTCCTCCCTTAAAACCATAATAGAACGGAAAATCATGGCCGATGATGGCACAAAGCCCGGAAGCAACGACCGCCCACTCGGGTATGCCAAATGACCGGGCAATGAGAATACAGACAACACCTTTAAGGATGTCCAGTAACAGGACAGCAACAGCCGGCCCTGTCCCGAGTACACGCAGTGTGTTCGTTGCGCCTGCATTTCCGCTACCTGTTGAACGAATATCGATTTTTTTAATTTTCCTGGTTAGCAGGTAGCTGAAACTAACCGATCCGATCAAATAAGATAACACAAAAGAAACAATGCTAAGCACGTTGGTGGCACCTCTTTATTTTTCATTTTTCTTTCTGGATAATATCCGGATCGGCGTTCCGATGAAACCGAATGTGTCCCGAAAACGGTTTTTCAGGTGACGAACATATGAAAAATGCAGCAAATCCGGATCATTTACAAAGAGGACAAAAGCAGGCGGGCGGACAGCAACCTGTGCTCCATAATAGATTTTCAGCCTTTTTCCCTTATCAGATGGTGGCGGCGTCATTGCTACCGTATCCATAATACAATCATTGAGCAGACTGGTCTGAATCCGCAGGCTGTGATTTTCGGCAACGGTACAGATCATCGGCAGAAGCTGCGGCAGACGACTCCCTGTCAGCGCAGATAAAAACAGAATCGGCGCATAATCAATAAACTGGAATTCATCCCTGATCTTTTTTCGAAATGTATTCATCGTTTTTGAATCTTTCTTCACTGCATCCCATTTATTAACAATAATAATCATCGCGCGTCCGGCATCATGTGCATAGCCGGCAATTTTTTTATCCTGCTCAATAATCCCTTCTTCACCATCGATCAGTAATAGCACAACATCAGATTCTTCTATTGAACGATGTGCACGGAGGACGCTGTATTTTTCTGTTTTTTCGTAAATCCGGCCCCTGCGTCTGATCCCTGCTGTATCAACAATCACATAATTCTGTCCGTCTCTTGTAAATGGGGTATCGATGGCGTCACGTGTTGTTCCGGCAATATCACTGACAATCACACGCTCCTTACCAAGGATCGCATTGACTAAGGAGGATTTGCCGACATTCGGGCGTCCGATCACAGCGAATTTAATGATATCCTCACTTTGCTCATCCCTGTCACGATCAGGAAATTTTTCCGCGACTTTATCCAGCATGTCTCCGATTCCGATACCGTGGGCGCCTGATATGGCGAGAGGATCCCCCAGTCCGAGAGAATAGAACTCATACATCTGGTTCCTTTTTTTGTAATCATCCAGTTTGTTTACTGCAAGCACTACAGGTTTCCGTGATCGGCGAAGAATATGGGCCACTTCCTTGTCGGCATCAGTCAGTCCTGTTTGTCCGTCAACAACAAACAGAATGACATCGGATTCATCTATCGCGATCTCAACCTGCGCTCTGATCTGTGTCAGCAGAGGCTCATTGCTTATTTCAATACCCCCGGTATCTATGACGTGGAATTCATCGTTAAGCCACGTGCCGTTGCCATACAGGCGATCCCGGGTGACGCCGGGATGGTCTTCGACGATGGCCGTCCGTACGCCAACGATACGGTTAAAAATCGTGGATTTACCGACGTTAGGCCGGCCGACAATGGCCACAGTTGGTTTTGACATACTCTTCCCCCTCAACATGTATTCAGACAAAAAAGCGGAAAAAGAAGGAAATAACAGATTTCCCCCGTTTTCCGCTTTCTTTTACGTAAAAACAATTATTTGTATTTCTTCAGCTGATCGCCGATCATATCGCCCAGTGAAAAACCAGATGCGGAGTCGTCGTCGTTATTCTGAGCGTTCTGTGCGGATGTATTCTTCTGTCCGGAGGGCTGCTGCTCGCCTTCCAGTGCTTTAATACTGAGAGAAACTCTCTGATCCTCAAAGTTAACATCAAGCACTTTTACTTTGATCACCTGATTTTCAGAAAGGACTTCATCAGGGGTTCCGATATGTTCATGTGAAATCTCTGATATGTGAACAAGTCCTTCAACACCTGGAATCAGCTCAACAAATGCACCGAATGGAACCAGACGCTTAACTGTTCCTTCCAGAACATCACCGGGATGAATCTTGTCTTTTGCTGTTTCCCAGGGTCCCGGCTGCGTCGCCTTGATTGACAATGAAATCCGTTCACTTTCAGGATCAACGGAGAGCACTTTTACTTTGACCTTATCGCCTTCTGAAACGACTTCTGACGGAGTCTCCACATGATAGTGAGCAAGCTGTGATATATGGACCAGGCCGTCAACGCCGCCGATATCAACGAACGCCCCAAAGTCGGTCAGGCGCTGAACGGTACCTTCAATGACATCTCCCTCTTTAATGTTGCTCAGCGTTTCCGCTTTTTTCCTGTCCGCTTCTTCATCGAGAACGGCGCGATGTGACAGGATCACTTTACGTTTTTCCCTGTCAAGTTCAACAATTTTTACATCCAGGGGCTTGCCTTTATAGTCTGAAAAATCTTCTACGAAATGACGTTCAACAAGTGAAGCGGGAATAAATCCACGAACACCAAGATCTACGACAAGGCCACCTTTGACAACATCAGCAATTTCAACTGAGAAAGTTGTCTTGTCATTATATTTCTGTTCGAGATCATCCCATGCTTTGTCCGCATCAACTTCGCGCTTAGAGAGGACAAGTTCATCATCTTCAAGCTTTGTCACTTTAACGGTGACCTCATCACCCTCGTGAAGCATGTCGCTTACTTTTTCAACATGCAGACTGGACAGTTCACTGATTGGCAGGATACCATCCACTTTATATCCAACATCTACTAGTGCATGTTTTTCTTCAACTTTTGTTACTTTTCCGGTTTTTATGTCTCCCACTTTTAATGCGTCAAATGACGCCATTTCTTTATTTAAATCTTCAGCCATCATCCGGGACCTCCTTATTTAACGAAAACAATTACTCCTTCTTTTAACTTCTTACAAATGGGGGGTTTTGTCAAGCATATGGACCTGCCAGTGGTGAGTTATCATACTGATTTAATAAATCCTGGATATGCTCCATGATGATTTTCGAAGCTTCAGCAGATCTCATATTTTTCCCCTTCATCATATTCGTATCGATGGGTTTTCCAAAAACAACTTTGACCTTTTTTCGGAATTTGAATTTTCCTATAATGGCACAGGGGACGACTGCCGCATCAGTCTTTGTTGCAAAAAAGCCGGCACCGGACATCCCTTTTTTCAGATGCCCGTCACGATTGCGGTGACCTTCCGGAAAAATGAGAAGCGCATGTCCATCATTGAGCAAGTGGACAGCAAGCCGAATCGCTCCACGGTCCCCGGTTCCTCTTTTTATCGGAAAGGCGTGCAGTCTTCTGATCAGTCTTCCGAACAATGGAATTTGAAATAATTCTGATTTGGCAACAAAACTTAATTCTCTGGAAATAGAAATACCGACAAAAGGTGGATCAAAATCTGAAATATGGTTACTGCAGATCAGCACACCTCCATGATCAGGAATATTCTCAGTCCCCTCTGCACTTATTGAAAAACACAGTCTGTAAAACCACCGCACAAGCGGTTTTCCGAATGAGTAAAGGCTCAACGTGAACGCCTCTCCTTCACGATACTGAGAATTCGTTCAACTACACCATCAACTGTCAGTGAGGTTGTGTCCAGTTCGACTGCATCATCCGCTTTGACAAGGGGGGAAACCTTTCGTTCCGTATCCTTCTGATCTCTCAGGACAATCGCCCTTTTTAGAGACTCAAGGGAGGGGTGTCTGCCTTTTTGTTCCTCCTCTCTGAACCTGCGACTGGCACGTTCGTTCACTGATGCCTTCAAAAATATTTTAACCTGTGCATTCCGAAGAACATGCGTACCAATATCTCGCCCGTCCATAACAACATTTCGCTTCCCGGCAAGTATTCTTTGCCTGCGGACCATTTCCCTGCGTACTTCTTTATAAGAGGAGACAAGGGATACTTGTGATGAGACATCAGGATAGCGGATTTGCTCTGTCACATCTTCGCCATCAACCAGTACCCGCTGACCGTCCTCATGATGACAGAGACTGATCTCTGTTTCATCCAGTAATGCTTTCAGAGCCTCACCGCTGAGCAGATCTGTACCCGTCTTCAGGGCCTTATAAGTCAGGGAGCGATACATTGCCCCTGTATCGATATAAATAAAGCCAAGTTTTTTCGCTGCAATTTTTGCCACTGTACTTTTCCCTGCAGCGGCGGGACCGTCAATCGCAATCTGAAATAACCTTTCCATCGTCTGAATTTCTCCAATCTCCCGGGTCTTCTGTTTCTATCATTCAGCCTTATCTATTCTGATACATTCATGGTGCAATTTCAATGGTCTGAATCTGTTGCTGTCCAGGTATGTGGATGGTTTGTCTTCCATTCAAGCAATTTCCTGCGACTTTCAAGCTGTTTTTCAAAACAAAAGCGGATAATCGGCTGACGTTCTTTTTCAATTTCCGGAGCAAAGCAGATCGACGCCCTTTTCCCATGGGTTTCCTTATCGTAAAAAATCCTTACAACTTGTCCTCTGATACGGACATACCGCCTTCCATCTGAGCCATCAGGAAGGCAAAGCCAAGTAATGACACGCAGTCCCTCCGCTATTTCTGCCTCTTCAGGAAGGATAATGAGTGTCCCTCCACCGCCGATATCGCTGGTGAGTGTAATAATCGGAGGAAATTCATGTTTTTCACTGTGCACCGCTACATCCAAATTGGCTTCAACCCTGACAAAATTTCGCCTCTGCACCCTCTTGAAGTGGTCTTCACCTTCAAAGTTCAAGCATAACAGCGGGATATTCTGCCAGACTCTCCCAGACAGTCTCACATGGAAACGGAATACCTGCTCATCTTTAACATAACTGGCCATCCAATCGGTACCATTTGTCCATACGGGCTTCACTCCCGTCTTCTCATCTACTGGGTAATCGACCAGAAGCTGATGCTTCTTTATATCCGCAATCCGGCACCGGTACTCGTGCATACCATCATGCTCATTATGTTCCAGTATCAGGTGTTCTCCGATTTTTAACAGCATAAGGCTTACCTCGTCAATCCGTTTTGATCCGCCATCCTCCGGCCAAACGTTTTTATTCTTCCAGAAATATTATACATGAAAAAAGAGGAAGAAAAAAACGTTTTTCTCCCTAACTGCCAAGCAGCTCTACTTTTTCCTGATCACCGGTTGTTGCATTGAACAGGATTCGGTACGTATCGTTTCCTTTTGTAGCAAAAAACTCGTAGCAGAGAATGTTCTGTAATTTCTGGTCCTGAAAAATAACCAGACGGGATTCCTGAATGTTCATATTGTCATTCAGTTTTGCCGCAACCGTTTTTTCGGAAAGCTTCGGGGAGAGCGAAATGTCGTCATATTTATTATACAAAAAGTCAGTCTGATCAAAGGCAATGATTTCACCATTATCGAGAGCGACCTTGACGCGCAAAGATGCAGGATAGACCAAAACATTCCCCCTCTTCTGAACAAATGTCATAACGGCAACTTGATTGTATTGATCACGTTTTGTCACTGCCAATGCTTTGAACGAGCGTTTGTTCAGATATTGAGCAGCATGTTCCGCAGCATCATGTAAACTTATCTTTCCCTTTCCAATCGGCCGGCTGGACATAAACCAGACGATATGTCCTCCTCTTTTTGTCACAGCACCTGAAACGGTATGACCATCGCTGGACTTAAGAGAGATTTCGAAAGCATCCACATTCGAACCCTTTCTCGTCTCGGAGACCCTGTCTACTTTGGCTCCGGAAAGCCCGGTCCATTTTTTCAGTGTGTTGATCGCCTCTTTTTTGTCAATCTTTTTTCCAGTGAGAGTCTTGAGTTTCTTTTTTTCCAGAACAATATTTTTTGGATTTTCCGGGCTGAAACTCTGAGTATAATCAGTCGCCTGTCCGTCCACCTTTTTCATTCCATCAATGAGCTGATTATCCTGATTTTGTTTCTTAGACTTCAGCGCCCACTCGACATCCATCCAGCGCAGCCGATCAGACATCACTTTTCCCTGGACCTCTCTGAGTCCATCCTTGATCGTTATCGACTCCTGATAAAGTTTCTGCAGTTCCCCGTACTCCTTGTCTGTCACCGGCCGGTTATTCTCCGACTTAACCCCTGAGTGATAAGTGAATTCACCAACATGTGAAAGAAATTCATTCGTCCGGTTAAAAGGAAGAAGAGTCAGAGGAAGCTCATTTGCCGCCGCATGTGCCAGCGCACTTAACCGCCACGTCTCGACAAGTTGCGGACGCATGGTCTCTCTTGACCGCATAGCAAGAGACATACCCAGTGATTCTTCTAATGAATCTACATAATGCGTGAGTTCATGGAACGCCTGCTGGTAGTGATTTTCTGCATGAATGGTTATGGTATTCTTCATTTTCCGTTCCTGAAATCCCCAGACTGCAAGCGCAATAATCACTGCCGCAGCACATGAGAGAATGATCCAGTATTTACGTCTCATGAAATCCCTCCCTTATTTACAAAAGATGTGCTTTCCTATTTTCTGGATCTGCGGTCGTGTCCAGATCCAGGCAGAAGTGGCCGTTTCCGGATTAAAATAGTACAGCGCTCCCTGTGAGGGATCCCAGCCGTTGATTGCGTCCATAACTGCTTTTTTGGCTGTTTCATTGGGTGTCAGCCATATCTGTCCGTCAGCAACAGCTGTAAATGCCCCGGGCTGAAAGATGACATCTGATACATTGTTAGGGAAACGCGTATCCGCTACACGGTTGATAATGACAGCTGAGACTGCCACCTGACCGATATACGGTTCTCCACGTGCTTCTCCATAAACGGCATTCGCCATCAGATTAACATCTGCCCCGGAATAGCCACGTGGAAGTTTATCAGTCGAATATTTTACCGGACTCTTTTTTGGAGCATTTTCGCGCCTTGTTTTCGCTGCTGCATCCTTTTTCACCTGCTGGCTGAGGGGGGTACCTCCATAGTAGGTAAAGGTATTACCTTCCCGAAGATTCCGGTAAATATAATCTTTATCAAACCGGGAGGCCTTAACCAGTTTTTGTTTTGTCTGATAACCTGCCAGCCCATCTGCATTCAACCCGTATCTGCTTTGAAAATTTTTCAAAGCCCAATAGGTTCCGTAACCAAAAGAACCGTCAATTTTCCCTCTGTAGAAACCGATGTACTGCAGTCTCGCCTGTAGTTCAATGACATCATCACCGGTCGCCCCCTGTGTCATGATTTGCCCGGTGAATGCGGAAACCCCTCCGCTGTGAAAGGTGAGTCCAAGCACGACCAGAAATGAACTTATGGCGGTCAGAATCAGATGCCTGGCCAATGAATAACTCCTCCTCACTGAACAGCTCATTAAAGCAGCCCATTCAGTTTTTTTGTGAATCTCTTATAAAACACAATTATGTTTCCAAAAAATCAGTGGATTATTCAAAATTTGCAAATGAAAAACAGGGAGAGAGGCATTTTCAGTCTGCCTTTCTCCCTGTCTGTTTGCTGAGCAGGATTCGCTCATACCCATCCGCGATAACGTACAGCTTCCGCAAGACGTTCGATTCCGACCAGCAGCGCAGCTTTTTTCATGATGACTTTTCTCTCTTTTGCCGTTTCACTGACATCATGAAGTGCCCCCGTAAGAATCTGTGAGAGTTTCTTCCCGACTTCCTGGTCCGTCCAGATATTTCCCTGCAGATGACGTGCCCACTCAAGATAGGAAAAAGCCACATCACCGGCACCGGCAATGATTTCAGGAATAACAAGAATATTTTCTTCTTCGAGCATTTGCGCTCCCTTATCAGAAATGGCTCCCCCGGTTCCTTCGATGACCGCCCGTGCCCTGATCTTTTTCGCATTGGATTCAGTGATCTGATTTTCAATAGCAGCAAGAACAAGAATATCACATGGCTTCTCAAGAAGTTCTTTGTTTGTGATCGTATGTTCAAATAGTTTGGTCACGGTCCCAAAACTGTCCCGGCTGTTTAACAGCTCATCCATTTGAAGACCATCCGGATTATACAGTGCCCCATATGCATCTGAGATCCCAACGATTCTGACACCTGAATCATAAAGAGATTTGGCAATCAGACTGCCCGCACTTCCAAAGCCCTGCACAATCATTCCTGAGGACTTCAGATCCAGTCTTCTGATGTGAGCTGTTTCCCGTATAAACGAAACCATACCATCAGCGATTGCAGTATCTCTGCCTCTTAATCCGCCCAGAACAATCGGTTTTCCTGTAATAAATGACGCCGATTCTCCAGGATGTGTATTCCTGTATTCATCTGCCATCCATGACATCAACTGCGGACTGGAAAAAGGATCCATAGCAGGAATATCTTTTGCCGGTCCGATAACAGACGATATCGCACGTATATAGCCCCTCGTCAGATGTTCCAGTTCACGAAAAGACATCGTACGCGGATCACAGACTACCCCGCCTTTTGCACCACCGAATGGAAGGCTGAGAATCGAAGATTTAATTCCGTTCCACATGGATAAGGCTTTAACCTGATCCTCATTTACATCCGGATGCATCAATACTCCGCCTTTTGTCGGTCCCACTGCATCCATATACTGTGCCCGATATCCTGTAAATACCTGAACTTTTCCATGATCCATGCGTACCGGAATACGGACTTTCAGTATTCTTTTCGGTTCCTTCAGCAGTTCGAAGAGGTCTGAACCGTACCCCAGGATATCCATCGCATCCTGAATCATGTTCTGAACAGATGTTAAAATCTGATTATCTGTTTTTCCTCTGTTTCGGAATCCCTGCTCAGAGCGGGCCGCACTCATAAATAACACCCTTTCACCGAAATAAAATATAAATGCAGGTTCCGCCTCATAACTGCCGGATAACCTGCATATGGATGATTACAAAATAAAAGCTGAAATGCCGCATCAGGAATGTGACACTTCAGTAAAGTAATGATAAATAGTTTTAACTGCCCGGTTCTTTATCAGACATTTTCCATACTCTTCCAGCCGGTGAATAGTAATCATCGTCGTAGAACCAAATTCAGCAAGAAGCGCGATCAGCGTTTCGAGATCGACATCTTCACTAAGCTGATCCTCTTCAAAGTACAGATAATATTTATTTTCATACAGATACAGGCTGCCACCGTCAAGCTTCAGATTATGGAGCGTCGTCGATAACGAAATCACATCTTCAAAGGAATCAAACTGGTACAAAACATCCTGACTTTCGTCCATAGTGACCTGCATCTGGATATATTCGTCATCATCATAATCCTCTTGATCGTCTTCGCCATCTGACGATCTGCCGTGTGATACGATCACAACCATCCCCTGAGCGGGCAGTGAAAATACTTCCACATCGATTGGTCCGTTTGTTTCAAAACCCAGTTCATCCCCGGCTTCCAGCATCATATCACGGAAAAGCTGTTCCACCCGCGGCAGATCGTGCCACATATCTTCTTTAGAAATGCCGCGCTCTTTCAGATCGTCAAAGGTGAGAAAAATTTTTATCTTGTCACCATTCAAACGTTCCAATCGCATCGCAAACGTCCTCCTCACTGTCCAGCCTCATCGATCCGCAGATCCCTTTCTTTTTAATATATGTTTACCCGGATATTCGGTGTCTCCATAATAATGGACATGTACGGAAACAGCAATTATCAGGAACAGTATACTCTAGTGTAGTATACAACGCGGCAAGAAAAATGTACAAGTTTTTCATACCTCTGCCAGCTCTGAGGAGTAAATTTTTGTGAGGCCCTCCGTGTCATGCGAATAGCTGATCTGATTTTACATATATTTCCAATTCTGCTTTTCCGCTTTTTTTGAAAAAGGGACAAGCCAAATTTTGATGGCCTTTTTTAATTTTTTTTGACTGTAGCTTTGCCTGGCATTCCCCCTTTCTGATATACTGTTCTTAACCGGTGAACCGGACTTGCATCGGTTTCACCAGGCTAGCCATATCCTCCTCTGTTAATCTGCGTGTCCGAATCGCTTCTAACAGGGCTGAGGATATTTCTTTTGCCGTCTTTTTTTGCGTACGGAGCAGCTTTGACCCTTTTTCATATAACTGCATCAAAATATCCGCAATCTGTGTAAGAAGATAGTGATTCTTCATCGCCTGATGATTCTGGCTGTTCACGTGTTGAATGGCGTACTGTACGTGCTTTTGTCGATTAAACCCCTGATTTTCAATCTTCCAGCGCCTTCGCCCAACCGCTACCAACACCTCTGCCTTCTTCTCCGTGATAGGCAGATTGGTCAGAAACAGAAAGGTGTGTGTTTTTTCTTTTTCCTGAACCGTAGCCTCCAGAGCATTTAGTTTTCTTTCCTGGTAGGCGATATCATTCACCCAGTAGGTCGTTGCAGATTGTCCCCGATACTTCAGCGCTTTCAGCGCCTCGAATTCCTGCGCCACACTCGGAATACTGCCTGCTTTGAAGCGAAACATGTATTTCCAGCGGTTAGCCTCACATCGCTGAAAGACTGATTCACACGCATATAGGCTATCCGCCAGGATACAGATGGGCAGACGCTTGAAGGTCGCTTTCAATCGGGTGCTCAGGCGCTCGAAGGCGCGACGTTCACAGTCCTGTTTGGTCACGTCCTCGTGCTCGTTCTCTATAAATTCCGAGTCGATACTCAGCACCATGTCCCCAACGACCAGTTTGGCTTCCAGAACGTGATGCTGGTAATCCGTCCAGGTTTCTCCGGTCTTTTTGTGGGTATGTTCGCGTTTCAGGCAATGTGCACAATGCTTCTTGTTAAAGTGGAAAAGCCCGGTCCCATCAATGATAATCCCCCAATACTTCCCCTCGATCCGTTCGGCCTCAAAACACCGCTTTTTGAGGAGCTCCCGGATTAAACCGATGCGAATGTTTTCCAGTTCCTTCGGATCAAGCCGCGACAGGAAATCGTTGATCGTGTCATAGTGGGGCAGTTCATGAAGCTCCTGAGTAGCGAGCATCTTTTGCAGGTTATCGATACATTCTTCACGATTAAGTCCGTTGCTCAGGCTGCGCATGCTGGTGAACTGACAGACATTTTTCAGGATCATCATCCAGAGCATCAAGTCTGAATCATAGGTGACATAACTCTGATGTCTCGGATCTTTGACCTTTCTGAGCCTGTTGGTGAATCCTTTAAAGAAATGATGGCATATTTTCTGAAACTCGAGAAAATAATTGACGTTCTTCTCCTGCTCTCGTTTCTCTTTCCGTGTAATCATAAGAACCTCCTAAAAAATAGCACTATTATGGGATTTATTACTGTTAAATTATCTCATATATAGCATTATTTAGGGGGCTGTTGTTGATTTTATCGCGAAGAATTTTTACTCCTCAGAGCTGTACCTCTGCATTCTGAAGATAGACGCATCCCGGTCTATGGCCAGGCTGTAGCAGCATATATGAACTAAGAAAGCCGTACTCGATGCAGAAAGGAATGATGGTTTTGCCGACATATCGACAGTGGGTCACACGCTTTGTCGGTCCTTTCGACCCATGCCCGCCCCTTAATCCGATTGCTTGCGAAACGCCTGTACAGCTATTTCTGGGGTTTCAGCCGCCCGGAATGGAACAGTTCTCACCTGTTGAGGCCCTTTCACACGGGACACTCTGGCCGGGGCTCTATACACCTTACACAAGCCCTTATCGGCTGAACAGCGGGGAGGGATAATTTCTTATGGCAAATGTGAGTAATCTGCCGGACAGCTACTACCAGGATCTTCATGCACTCCAGGCGATTGATTTCACACTGGTTGAACTGACCCTTTACCTTGACACACATCCTGAAGATCTTGAAGCATTGAGGCAGTTCAATTCAGCAGCAAAGAAAAGTGAGGAACTTCGCGAGGCATTTGAAAGCCGCTATGGACCCCTGAGGCAGTTCGGACACAGCTATTCTGCATTCCCCTGGAGATGGAAAGAAGTACCCTGGCCGTGGCAGGTCTGAGTTTATTCGCCGACTGACAAGCCGTTAATTCTTTCCAATACAGGAAACGGGAGGAGATAGAGGTTGTGGTATTATGACAAAAAGCTCCAGTACCCTGTCAGGGTAAGCACATGCAACCCGGGTCTGGCTAAATTTCTGATTGAACAGTATGGCGGACAGGATGGAGAACTTGCGGCTGCTCTGCGTTATTTAAATCAGAGATACACCATTCCGGAACGGGTGATGGGATTGCTGAATGATATCGGAACTGAGGAATTCGCACATCTGGAAATGATTGCCACAATGGTATACAAACTGACAAAGGATGCCACCCCGCAACAGTTGAAGGAAGCAGGTCTGGGGGCACACTATGTGAACCATGGGAAGAGCGTTTATTATGAAAATGCCGCCGGTCAGGCATTTAACATTGTGGGTATTCAGTCTAAGGGAGATCCTGTTGCTGATTTATACGAAGACATTGCAGCGGAAGAAAAAGCACGGGCGACGTATCAGTGGATTATCAATGTATCAGATGATCCGGGTCTGAATGATGCACTCAGCTTTCTGAGGGAACGGGAAATTGTGCACTCACAGCGATTCCGCGAGGCTGTGGAAATTATCAAAGAAGATCAGCAGAAAAAAAGGGTATTCTGATGTATTGAGCCAAAGAAAAACTTGCCGGCGTGAACTCCCCCCTAAAGTTGGACGAATAAAATTCAACTTTTGGGGGTTTTACTATGACCAAATACTCAACTGAGTTGAAAACGAAGATAGTTGGTGAATACCTCAAAGGAGTGGGAGCAACTCCTTGTGATCTCGAACTGATTATGGATCTTTATGCGGACGAAATCCTGAGTTATAATCTTAGTGATCATCCAGCGTTTGCTTTTACGCTAACGCCCCTTCACGAGGCTTTAGAAAAGATGCCGGTGCATATCACTACCGCACTTACGTTCATACGGATCAGGGCTTCCGATACCAAACAGATGCTTGGCAATGTGAGCTCAAGCATCACCATGTTTATCAAAACATGTCCCGTAAGACACGAGACGAATTAGAAACGGCTTTGCGTGCTTGGATCAAGTATTATAATGAATCCAGGATCAAAGAAAAACTTGCCGGTCAAAGTCCGATTGACTATCGGATTTCAACCACCGGGCAAGTAGCATAAAATTATGTCCAACTTTTGGGATTCACATCAACGACGATGTCACGCGATGAACGCTTGATTTTAGTTGACTGGGATGATCCAGAACTTCCTATAGCGGATTTTCTCTCTCTGAATCGTTCAAGCCTCTACTACGAGCCCATTCCGCTCAGGGCTTCTCTGCGCTTTTTTAAGATTTTGCGAACACCCATTATTTTACTCGGGTTTTTCGGTAATTTTCAAGCCAAATATGTCTGAACATTATATTTACCAAATATTAGGACTAGTTAAGTAAAAATCTAATTAATATCCTTGTACCAAAGCATCTAAAAATTTTTTATTATAACAGTAAGTAATCGCTTATATAGACTTTTTCATCTTTATTTAGTACTGATCATAGATAAGGTGAGTGGGTGTATGAGTTCAAAAAAACGTCCAATTGTATCCATTTCGAAGACCACTTACGAAAAAATCCTTGATGTTACAGCAATGATGCTTTGGGTAGTGACTTATTCCTGTATCTTTTTTTTCTGGAATCATATACCTGATCGTATACCTGTCCATTTTAATGCATCCGGGGAGCCCATTAGGTGGGGTAAAAGAGAAAGCATTCTTATACCATCGATTATCGGTACTTTTGTTTATCTTCTCCTTTATACGTTGAGCTGGTTTCCTCACGTTCATAATTATCCAGTCGAAATTACAAAAGAAAATGCTCGGCAAATGTATATGACTTCCAGGAAAATGTTATCCACAATAAACTTTGTTCTGACCGTTCTCATAAGTATCGGTCTATTAGCCACAGTAACAGCAGGGTATAGCAGCGCTCATTTAATATTGTGGTTTTTACTTGTCTTGATTGTTTCTATAATGTCGGTAATTATCTATTATATATGTAAATTTGTTAGATTAATGAACGATAAAGGCTGAGCATAAATGCCTTTCTATTAATAAAAAGTAGGCCAAATAAAACTTGATTATCTCAATACGCAGAGTTTGCCAACACAAATAAAAAACGTTGATGTAGTAGGACTGTCGGGTGTTTTTGTCGAATTTATATGCAAGGGAAAATACTAAATTTCCGGGTAATCCCGGAAAAAACCTTAAAACGGACAGTCCGGCATTTTAGTACCGAGCTGTCCGTATTCATTATTGGTCAGTGTCAGACCTGTCTGTCAACTGGTTTGTCATTGGGAATTTCTTTTATGCGTTCAAGCGTAAACCAACCTTTTACTGAGTAGACGATTGTTGCAATCAGACCTATGAATCCAATTAGAATCAATAGATAGGTATATATAAGGAGCCGGTCAAAGAGAAACTCGGTGGTCAAAGTCCGATTGAATATCGAATTTCAATCCCCGAGCAAACAGCTAATGTTCAACTTTTGAGGTTCACATCAGCCAGCAAGTTTTTCTTTATCAGATTACTTATAAAACAGATTAATACCCTTTTCTTTCAGAAGATAATGGAGCACCCGAAATCGTGTGGAGCCGCCAGGTTCCCTGGGCCAAAGTTCGCCATTCCGGTCAATCATTTCTTCACGCAACTGGTCGTAATCGTTCTCCGCTTCTTCTGCCTGATTATGGGCGTGAACAAAAGAGATCGCCGTTAATGTAACGCCGGCGGCAAACAGCCAGTTTATCGGGTTATTCAGCAAACGATGAAATCCATCAAGAGTATTTAATTTGTCGATCTGCAGGAAAAAAATGAAAATGCAGAATGCTCCGGCGCTGATCATGAGCAAGATGCCGGCTAACGACTCTCGCTTCTTCCATTTATGCTCCCTGTTCTTACGCTTTATCAGTTCCTGCAATATTTCATTTGTGATTGGGGGTATGCTGCTGCCCAGGTCGGGAAAGGTTTCAGATGACACATGTCCACCTCCTCAGACCTACTTTATGCCTGTAATGATAAAAATAGGCCTTCCCCTTTATAAAGGGGCGGACAGATGTTTTTAGTTTCCTGCACCCGGGGTGAGCAGTCTGTACAGCCGCTTTTCCCAGTCCGTCTCCTCGCCGGGCTCATGGCGCTGTGACTGATCAGAAGACCGGAAGTCCTCGAGCTGTATACCACAGCGGTCACAGCACAGTTCAGGCTTTTGTCCCGGTGTCTCATCAAAATAATGCAGACACGCTTCTCTTCTGCAGCTTGTCGTCCTTATCCATTCACGCATTCTGGCAAGATCCGCCAGCTGGATGTTTTTTCGATTACGGATAAGCATCTGACAGTGAGAAAACAGCGACTCAAAAGTCGCATGCTCCGGCTTGTCAAGCGTTTGTTCCAGGATTAAGCGGGCAGCGGACTCACTCATTCCCCGTCCCTGAAGTTCACGAAGACAGGTCTCTTCATCATCACGATTGAGTACTTTTCGATCAAAATCACAGAGCGCCTTGTGCAGCTGCGTTTCCGTTGGATAATTACTGTCAATTAAAACGGCGGGAAGGCGATCGTCATGCGTCGTATGAAACAGTACAGACAGGCCCTGTTTCCCGTCTCTTGATGCGCGGCCGATTTCCTGCAAATAGGCATTCAGATTCCCCGGATAATGAAAATGCACCACAAGCCGGACATCAGGTTTATTTATTCCCATACCAAAAGCATTTGTGCAACAAAGCACATCGATTTGTCCGTACAGGAACTGATTCTGAATTTTTCTCCGGTCAACACGTGTCATACCGCCGTGATAGAAAGCAGTTCTAATTTTCAAAGTCTGTGCAAGATGATCAGACAGTTTTTCAGTCCAGACTCTTCCAGAGCAATAGACGATCCCCGGAAGAGCAACTTCTTTAACGAGTTTTGTCAACCGATTAATTTTATCCTCAGTGTCTTTCGCCTCGCAGACCATCATCGCTATATTCGGGCGATCAATATTCATTAAGACCTGTTTCGCCTGCTTCAGACCAAGATATCTGAATATATCTTTTCTTACTCGATGGTCAGCCGTTGCGGTTAAGGCAAGGCAGGCAGGATTGCCCAGACGTTTTCTTACTTCACCCAGATGCAGGTAATCCGGGCGAAATTCATGTCCCCATTGTGAAATGCAGTGTGCTTCATCAACAACAAAAAGAGAAAGAGGTATGTGCTGCAGCTTACGGATTACCTGCTTTCTCCTGAGCATTTCTGGCGAAACAAGCAGAAAACGCAGCGTGTCCGCATGGGCAAGAATACGGCTTCGTTCCATCGGAAGCAGCATGCTGTTCAATGCCCGTACCTTCTTTTCACCGATATGGCGTATGCCATCAACCTGGTCTTCCATCAATGAAAGAAGGGGTGAAACAATGAGTACAAGCCCGTGTAATATATAGGCAGGGATCTGATAACACAAGGACTTTCCGCCGCCCGTCGGCATCATCGCAAACACATCTCTGCCCTGAAGCAGGTTCTCGATCACTTCCTTCTGACCCTTTCGGAACGTCTTGAATCCGAATACATGATGGAGGACAGACTCTGCACGTTTCATTAAAATTCGTTTCTGGTTCCCGTTAACCTGTTCTTCTGTTGACATATCATGCCTTCTCTCGTAAGGCTTGTCTTGCCAGTGATAAACGTATTTGAAAATAGCTGGCCTTATCCCTCAGTTGATCTTTGATGGGCTTTAATCGTCTCGTTCTGAGAAGCAAAGCTGTACGGATAATCAACTGATCCAGTTCCTCTGTCAGAAAAGGACTGATATCAAAATCATCTACTTTAAGGGCAATTTCAACAAGATGATCTTCAATGGTCCCCTGTGACAGTTTTCTTTTTCGTGATAATGCGGTAAAGGGAAGCCCCTTTTTCAAATAAAAATAAGTCTGTTCTGCAGAATGTGACAGTCCGGCTGCTCTCCCGGGGAGTAGATCTGCAAGGATATAACCCTTGCTCTTATTCCGGTGAAAATAGTCCATCAGCTGGCGAAGGGCTGATTTAAACAGAAGAATCAGCCTGATTCGATCATATCCCGTGCTCGCTGCCAGCTGGTCCATTGTCAGTCCGGCATCTCCGGCACCGCTCAGCTGTGCAACAATAATATGGGCTTCTTCAGGAGATAACAATTGAAGGATGTCGTGAAGTTCTGTATAAACCTGATGTGCCAGTTTCTCCGGATCAAGCGACATGTTCAAAAGAAAATGACGCACAGATTGAGCCACGTCCGGACGGTTAGTTACAGGGAAAAATGAACGGTGTCCATGTACCATTTCCGAAAGAGTCTGAACCACGAGTTGGATCTTAAGCCAGAAAAGGGTTTCTTGCTGTGCATACTCCGTAAATTTCAGACCCCGCGGGAGCGGACATGTTTTTTTCAATTGATTTAAGTGTGATTTGCCTGATTCTGTGAGTATATAGCTTTCCTTCTCCTTATATCCTGCGATCCATCCCGAAGCCTGACACGATTTGGCAGAGCTCTGCCAGGCTGTACGGTCCAGGTGTTCCATAGTGTGGTAGAAAGGTCGGACATGAAAAAGGAAACTGTCCTGAATCGTTTGAACAGATTGTCGTCCTTGCAGAATATGGTAAATGCCGGAAATGGTTCGCTCGCCATGCATTCGGTCCACCATAAATAAAAGGATGTAATGTAAGAAAGGCAAGAAATCTCCCTCCCATAACCGCAGTTCATATGTCTTATTCTAGCTTATCTAAAACTGATTTTCGATAGTTGGTCAAGAAATCATTTCTGTCATTATTGAAACGCAGGGCACATTTTTTCTATAATAAACAATAGTTGTTGCTCTTCATGAGAAGGGAGCAAGGGAAAGGAAGTTCAAAATGAAAAGATATACACTGGTAGATAAAGAGACATGCATTTCCTGCGGCGCCTGTGCCGCATCTGCTCCGGATATTTTTGATTATGATGACGAAGGGCTTGCATTCTCACTGCTCGATGACAATAAGGGTGTCACACCGGTACCCGATGAATTGCTGGAAGACCTTGCCGATGCTTACGACGGCTGCCCGACAGAATCAATTCGTGTGTCGGAAAAGCCGTTTCACGGACATCCGGTTAAAGTTTCCGGAAATTAATGACCGAATCACACACACAGTCTGAAAAACCGGGGTTTAGATCAACCCCGGTTTTTCTATATCTTCGCCCTTTTCAGTTCTGAGGTTTACCGGTCGGCGGCAGGTTGATGATGAAGGCTGTTCCCTCACCCTTTCTGCTGTTCACCCTGATTTTCCCGCCGTGGGCATCGACGATATGTTTCGCAATAGACAAACCAAGGCCCGTACCGGATTTTCCTCTTGTTCTTGCCTTATCTTCTTTATAAAAACGTTCAAAAACAAAGGGAAGGGCTTCTTTTGCAATGCCCGTACCTGTATCCTGCACACGGATATGAAGATGACCGGAATCGATATCGGCAGATACAGTCACATGCCCCCTTCAGGCGTGTGACGGATTGCATTATCGATCAGATTGGTCATCACCTGTTCTATTCTGTCAGGATCCAGATTAAACTGGACCTTATCACCAATTTTCTGTACCAGTTGAAGGTGGATCCCCTTAGAAGCAGCATATCCGTAAAATTTTTTTACCGTGGAATCAAGATAAGCCTTCAGAGGGATCTTCCTGACATTCAACTGAAAATGGCCTGCTTCAAGTTTTGCCAGATCCAGTAATTCATTCACCAGCCTGCCAAGTCGTTTAGATTCATCAAGGATAATCTGTGCCATATCGACCTGTTCTTCTTTAGTACCTGCTATGCCATCAATAATCGCTTCGCTGTAACCCTGTATCATGGAAATGGGCGTCCGTAATTCGTGACTGACATTGGCCACAAACCCCTTTTTCATTTGATCAATATGTTTTTCTTCTGTCATATCGCGCAGAACGGCCACAGCTCCCCTGACATTCTTCATGTTGTAAAGCGGTGTCATGATGATGACCCAGAATCTGCCCTGAACACTGACTTCCCGAACCCGGTGTTCATTTGCCTCAGTCACCGAACTGAACAATTCAACAAGTTCTTGCGGTGTCCCTGTATCCTCTTTTTTATGTTCATACCGCCAGGATTGAAGGAAACGATCTGCCGGCGGGTTGCTTGCCCGGAGCTGTCCGCGACCATCCAGAAGGAGTACACCGTCAGCCATGTTGTTAACAATACCCGCAAGCTGTTCCTTCTCCTGGTTGAGTGCAGTGATATTCCCCTTCAGTTCTTTCCGCATCTTATTAAAAGCAACTGCCAGCTCTCCTACTTCATCACGGGTAATCACCGGTACATGCATATCGAAATTACCATGTGACACCTGGATGACCGCTGTTCGCATCCGTCTCAGGGGAGATCCGATTCTTGTTGATAGGAAAAAGGCAAAAAATGTTGTAAGAATAATGGCAATTCCTGCACTGATATAGATCAGCTTTTTAGCCTGGTCCAGAGCATGCTGCATCACTCTGAGCGGCTGATAAATATAGACGCCCCCGGTTCGGCCGTCCGGCATATGTATCGGAACCCCGACAACGATGATTCTTTCGTTGTTCGGTTGAATTGTCACTTGTCTGGATACCGTACGACCCCTGACGACTTTTTTCAGTTCAGGATCAGAGAGAAAAAAGTGCCGGCTGACAACCGGAATGCCATCCTTTTCAGGTGATCCTCTGAATGAATCATTTATGATCACTGCGCTTCCTGCCGAATAAACATCAGCTATATCATCTATTGATGACAGGACCGCCTGCTCCGGTCCTTCATTCTGAACAAGCGAAACCGCTTTATGACCGATTTTTATCATCTGGGTCTCGGTCTGACGGATACTGTTATTTTCAAAAAACTGCAGGAGTAACACCGTAAGAAACACCAGAACGAGTGAAACCAGGACGATAATCGTCGCCCATAGTTTACTGATCATGCTTTTCCAGATCATGCTTCAGTCTCTGCCTCTATCTTATAGCCTACACCCCAGACCGTTACGATCATATCGGCAGCTTTTTCAGAAACTTTGTTCAGCTTTTCCCGAAGACGTTTGACATGAGTATCCACTGTCCTCAGATCACCAAAAAACTCATAATTCCAGACATCCTTAAGCAGCTGCTCCCTCGAAAATACTTTATCCGGATTCTGGGCAAGATAATAAAGTAAGTCATATTCCTTCGGGGTCAGACTCACTTCTTTACCATCCACTGTTACGCGATGGGCATCATGATTAATCGTCAGATGAGGGAAGACAATATTGTTATTCGTTGTTGTCCCCGTTTCCATAAACATGGTTTTTGATGAGCGACGAAGGAGTGCTTTAACGCGAAGGACCACTTCTCTGGGACTGAAAGGTTTGACAATATAGTCATCCGTCCCTACTTCGAAGCCCTGAACTCGGTTTGATTCCTCACCCTTTGCCGTGAGCATGATGACCGGGGTTGCTTTCGTCTCCCGCAGTTTTTCACATACCTCTTCACCGTCCATGCCGGGCAGCATGAGATCAAGAAGAATTAAATCATAGTCATGTTTCAGGGCTTTGCTTAAAGCTGTATCTCCGTCTCCGGCCTCATCAATGATATAATTTTCTCTTTCCAGATACATTTTTAATAGCTTACGGATACGTTCTTCGTCATCCACGACGAGTATCTCCGCTTTCTTCTCTTCCATCCCGTGTTCCTCCCTTAACCATTTTACAATAGCTTTTCTTTCTCTCTCGAAATCATCTCTCTTATAACTGGCTTCATGTCTTTTTTGAAACAGGTTTGTGTCTATACTATGTCTTATTCTATACAATTTCATAAAAAAAAGCATCATCTCAGATTAATCTGTCTGAAAATGAAAAACATCTACCTGTCATCGTGCCCGTTATCCAGGTGTGTCATATGGTACAGAGTCTTCACCTCATGGGGTTTCAGAGATCTGGCATCACCGGGATGCAAGCCAGCCAGACTAAGGAAGCCATAACGTTCCCTCTTAAGCTTTCTGACATGAATGTCGAGTGCGGCGAACATCCGCCGTACCTGTCTGTTTCGTCCCTCATGGATGGTCAGACGGACCATGGCCGTCTTTTTCAGATAATCACTTTCTACCAGCTGAACTTTTGCCGGCGCCGTCATTCCATCATCAAGCCTGATCCCCGATGAAAGCTTTCTGAGTTGTGATGCTTCAGGGACAGGATGTACTGTTGCTATGTATGTTTTATCTATTTCGAATTTGGGATGCATCAGCCTGTTGGCCAATTTCCCGTCATTGGTCATCAGAATCGCACCCGATGTATCGTAGTCAAGTCTGCCGACCGGAAAAATACGCTGAGGAACCTGTTGAAAGAAATCAACGACTGTCGTCCGGTTTCTGTCGTCTTTCACTGATGAAATCACACCAGCCGGTTTATACAGTAAAAAATAGACCAGTATCTCTTTTTGGACAGGTACACCATCTACAGCTATTTTATCTTTTTCTGTTACTTTTGTCCCTAACACAGTCACTCTTTTTCCATTCACCTGAACTCTTCCGGACTGGATTAAGCGCTCTGCCTTCCTTCTTGATGCAATACCTGCCTGGGCGATGATTTTCTGAAGTCGCTCCATACCTTCACCTCTAGGATATCATAACGCGACAATGTTGATTTCTCAAGTATCACTGAATGCAGGCCAGTAGATTGTGATATAGCCGTATCTCTTCAGAATGCCATACTTGCAATCCATACAGCGCAGATGATACCGACGGCATCTGCAAGCAGCCCGACCTTCAGTGCATCACCGATACGACGTATGCCAACTGCACCAAAATAAACGGTGATGACATAAAACGTTGTATCCGTAGTGCCCTGCATGATTGACGCCAGGCGTCCAATAAAAGAGTCGGCACCATGTGTCTGAATCAAATCAGTCATCAGTGCCAGTGCACCGGTCCCCGAAATAGGACGGAGCAGCGCCATCGGAACAAGTTCAGAAGGCATGCCCGCTGCTGAAAGAACCGGCTTAATCGTATTGATCAGCGCATCCATCGCTCCTGAAGCCCGAAAAACCCCAATTGCCGTCAGCATGCCGACCAGAAAGGGCATGATAGAGACGGCGAGCTGAAACCCCTCTTTGCCCCCTTCCACAAATAACTCATAGGAGGCTACTCTTTTCAGACTGCCGTAGAATAAGATGACTGCGATCAAAACCGGTACAAGCCACATGGATACTGCGGAAATAAACGCCATATTATTTCCTGCCCTTCCTTTTCCGGGAATAGTAGAACAGTCGATCAATCGTCAGTGCGGCAATAGTTGTACATAATGTGGCAAGCAGGGTCGGTCCGACGATATCCGTGGGAGAGGCCGACCCATATTTCATTCGAATGGCGATCACCGTCGCAGGAATCAGAGTCAGACCCGAGGTATTCAGTGCGAGCAGTGTAATCATCGAGCGGCTTGGCATTGAGGAGCCGCCGTTCAATTTTTTTAACTCCTCCATCGCTTTTATACCCATCGGAGTTGCTGCATTCCCAAGGCCGAACATATTGGCAATGGTATTCGATAAAATATAGCCCATGGCCGGATGGCTGGCGGGGACCTCCGGAAAGACCCGTTTCATAACCGGTTTAAAAACCCGGGAAAGTTTCTCAAGAAGGCCTGATTTTTCAGCAATTTTCATCAGACCCAGCCAGAAAATCAGAACGCTGACCAGACCCAGACTGATGACTACCGCTTCCGAGGCAGATGTAAAAATGGCTTTATTCACCTCGTCCATTTTTCCATTGATGGCTGCAAATACAATGCCGATCAGAAATAAGGCGACCCAGATCAGATTGATCATCTCCGCGGACGCTCCCTTCCGGTGAAAGCTGCTTCAAT
The DNA here is from genome assembly GCF_040529185.1 of Sporolactobacillus sp. Y61. Taxonomy (NCBI): domain Bacteria; kingdom Bacillati; phylum Bacillota; class Bacilli; order Caryophanales; family Sporolactobacillaceae; genus Sporolactobacillus; species Sporolactobacillus sp. Y61. Next base: position 2,471,099 of record NZ_CP159510.1, read on the forward strand.
AAATCCTCCGAACAGGGTCCAGAACTTTTTTTTCGCCTTTTTCTGATTCTTATAATATACAGGAACCGAGGTGACCACCCGACCGTTCAGTTTAAAAAGTAATCGTCCGGCAGGCTGAGCCGGCTTCCATTCCTTTGCCCGCTTTGGAGGACGGAGCAGGATCAGTTCTTTCTTTATTCTTCTTTTTTCTTCCACGGAGAGGGGAAGAACGATCGTGCTCTTCACAAACAGTTTTCCTTTGTAAAACGGATCAACTTTTGCATGAACCGGTCCTTTATCCATTAATTTTGTTCGCGTAAATTCTGAGAATCCCCACTCATACAGATTTTTATGATCACGCCAGTCATTTCCATCATTTAACGTGACAACAATCAGGTCCATCCCTTTTTTTGAAGCTGTTGATATCAGCGTCCGTCCTGCAGCCCTGGTAAATCCTGTCTTACCACCAGTAGTATATTTGTATTGCCGCAACAATTTATTTTTATTTAACCAGGATCTTGCTTCTTCCTTATTTGTCGCCCTGGCCCGATATATTTCTGTTCCGGTAATCTTTCGAAATGCAGAGTCAGTCATCGCATATTTTGTCAGTATCGCCATGTCATGAGCCGTTGAATAATGGTCGGGATGCTCCAGACCATTGGGATTCATGAAATGCGTGTCCGTCATGCCCAGTTCGGCCGCCTTCTCGTTCATCATCAGAACAAAACCCTGCTTGCTTCCTCCGACCGCTTCAGCAATGGCGAGTGAGGCATCGTTACCGGATCGAAGCATCAGCCCATATACAAGATCCCGCAGACTGATTTTTTCTCCTGACTTGAGATAGAGGGATGAACCTTCAGTTTTTACCGCTTCGCTGCTGACTGTCACCAGCTGATTCATCTTTCCTGATTCAATAGCCAGGACAGCAGTCATGACCTTAGTGATACTGGCAATTGGAAGCTTTTCTTCGCCGTTTCTGTTAAACAACAGGCGTCCTGTCGACTGGTCCATAAGTACCGCTGATTGAGCAGACACATCCGGCTCCGCACCACGGGCCTGTCCCGGGAAAAATGTGAAGCAAAAAGCAGTGCACAATAAAACAACCACTGCCTTAAACAGTGTTTTATTCATAAAAGACACAACCCCTGTCCTGGTGTTAATAAATGATTATGCCGGGACAGGCAAAATATGATTGCTTCAATAGAGACGATCAGACATAGAAACCGCTGATCTGAAAAATGATACACCAGACAACCCCTGCAAAGCAGGTGACACTCAGCCATGTTATTTTTACAGGTGTGGTCACTGATGAGCGCAACATCAGCAGAAACAAAGGCAAAACGATCCACAGAATCACGTAGAGGATCAGGATGATAAAGAGAGAAGAAGCAACGAAAAATGAACTGTTGATCATGAAGATGAACAGTAAGGACGGAAAGGCGGCGAACAAAGGGGTAAAAAGGACGAAGATCAGAATTTCCTTCCTGTACGTTTCTTCAAAAGCTGACAGACGACGTTTAAGCGCAACATAGAGATTCATCAGTTAATTTCCTCCGACTCTGTCAATCTGGATTCTTATAAATCTTTCACTGTCTCTTTATATCTATCATAAAACAAATCATAAGCATCCATTTGTTCTTTAGGCTGACCGGCTGCATCATGCAATGAAGGCATATCGTCGAGAGAGTGCAGACCAAAATAATCCAGAAAAGCTGTTGTCACGCCGTACAGAATGGCCCGTCCCGGACCTTCTGCCCTGCCCACTTCCTTAATCAGCCCTCTGACCATCAGAGTCTGCAATGCACGATCTGATTTTACACCACGTATCTCATCAATCGTAATCCGGGAAACAGGCTGTTTGTAAGCGACAATGGCGACGGTTTCAAGCGCGGCCTGCGAAAGTGGGGAAGATTTAGGAATCGCTGCAAATTTTTCTGCATATTCAGCCATAAATGGCTTCGTTGTCATACGGTATCCTCCGGGTATGTCGACAATCATCAGTCCACATTTATCATTTTTATATTCTTGTTTTAGCTTCGCGATGACATGAGTCAATTCCTGCTGACTGATGCCGGAAAGCGCGTGGGATAGTTCTTTGATCTGCACCCCTTCCTCCCCGGTCAGAAACAGGAGTCCCTCAATAATCGAATGCAGTTTCTCCGGTGTCAATTGAATCAGCTCCTTTATCCAGACTCACTAAGATTCTGGAAAAATTTTCTTTCTGTCTGGCTTTAACTGCATTTTTCTTCATCAATTCAAGAATCGCCAAAAAAGTCACAACGAGATGCAGGTTGTCCTTTTGGGTAAACAAGGTATCAAAAAAGAGTGGAGCCCCTGCCCTTTTCAGTTCAGTCAGAACGACATTCATCTGAACACCAACCGGGAGGGTCTGCCGGTCGATCTTTGTATCCAGCGGCCCTTCCATTTTTCTGCGTAAGAGCATGCGCTGAAAGGCGAGAAGCATATCACGCAGGGTAGCCCGTTCAGATTGGGGAATCACAGTCACATCTTCACGTTCATAACGGGAAAAATCGTCCGGAGGTTTAGAATAAAGGAGATTTCTTTTCGATTCACTGTTGCGCAGTGTTTCAGCTGCCCCTTTATATCTCCTATACTCCAGCAACTGTCTCATCAGCTCCTGACGCGACTCTTCCGGGTCTTCATAGGGCTGATCTTCATCATCATGATACACTTCGGGTTTAGGAAGCAGCATGCGACTTTTCATATCAATCAAAGTGGCGGCCATGACAAGATATTCACTTGCAACATCCAGTTCCAGTTTCTGCATTTGATGTATGTAATCCATATATTGATCGGTGATTTCTGCCACCGGAATGTCATAAATATTAATTTCAAGCGTCTTGATCAGATGAAGCAGCAAATCAAGAGGGCCTTCAAATGCATCAATTTTTACTTTATATTCCAAATCAGGTCCTCCTGTTTCAGGCGATTTCATGCACATATCATAGCATATTCCCGCGGGCCAGTGAATCCGGTCGTTTTGCATCGCGTTTTTACCATCTGAACGTGTGAAGAAAACCTGCCGACCGGTAAGTTGCCAGCTGTTTCAGAGACTTGACAGTCGGTGGGACTGTTTCAATCGAGTTTATGATCCTTTTTGCGTTTTTCTATTTTAGTACAAAAAAAAAGAAACCGATCATATCCCGGTTTCCTTCTCTTCATTATTCTGAAAGCAGCTGTCAAAATAGCCCTTTATTGAATCTGAAGGAAGAAGTTTCACCTGTTCTCCAAGTGCTTTGTCTACGGCACAGATCATTTTTTTACCGACACCTTCTGCACGATAGGATGGATTCACACTGAGATGTTTGATGACCGCTTCATCTGATCCTTCGTCCCGATAAATACCGATCACACCGATGACATCCTCACCATCTTTCCATAAAAACAGCTGCCAGGGTTCTTCTTCCTCATATCTGCTGATCGTTTGCTGAAGCACCCTGATATCTTTTTCTGACGGGATAAAAGACAAGAGTCCCATAGCGATTTTCTCATAACTTTTTTTATAATGAATCAACATTTCTTTTGACCCCTCATTACCATGATTGTTTCCTTCATAGATCACAGCTCAGAAAAGTTATCCATTTCTATTATAACCAACCCCATCCCGTTCTGCACCTGTCATGTCGATATCACAGGATAAATCAATTAATGACGCGAAAGAGACGATTTTAATGGAATGTCATGGCTGATCAGGTCATCGTAGGTCTCCCTGCGAACCGCAAGTTGAGCTTCCCCGTTTTCTACAAAGACAACGGCTGGATTAGGAAGACGATTATAATGGCTGGCCATTGAGTATCCATAGGCACCCGTGCAGAAAACGGCAATAATATCACCGCTTGTACCGGTCTTTGGCAATTTCGCATCTCTTATCAATACATCCCCTGTTTCACAGCATTTTCCTGCAATCGTGACAGGATCATCCGCGGGTTCATTTGCCCGTGTGGCACACAGAGCTTCATAATGAGCCTGGTATAGTGCCGGCCGGATATTATCGGTCATACCCCCGTCTGTCGACAGATATTTTCTGACACCCGGAATGAACTTTATTGATCCTGCAGTATACAATGTTGTTCCGGCTTCACCGACGATGGAGCGGCCGGGTTCGACCCATATTTCCGGTAAGGGAAGCGACCGCTTCCGGCATTCATCCTTGACGGCCGTAACAATATTTTTAATATAGATCTCAACAGGAAGCGGATGATCATCTTCCGTGTATTTTATGCCGAATCCTCCTCCGAGGTTCAGGACATGCAACTGAAAATGATAATTTTTTTGCCATTTCCCCACATATTCATATATTTTTCTGACTGCCTGAATAAACCCTTCCGGCTCAAAGATCTGTGATCCAATATGACAATGGAGCCCCGCAAGTTCCAGATGACTTGCCTGTATAGCCTGAACAACTGCGCGCTCCGCCATTCCGTTATCCAGATTGAATCCGAATTTTGTATCGTCCTGACCGGTCATAATAAATTCATGAGTATGGGCCTCGATACCTGGCGTCACGCGCAGAAGAATCTTCATTTTTTTCCCTCTTTCCGCGCAAAACTGTTCAAGACGAACAAGTTCATATTCATTATCCACAATGACCGTACCGATGTTTGCATCCAGAGCCATATGCAATTCCTCATCCGACTTATTGTTTCCGTGAAAGTTAATCTTATCTGCCGGAAAGCCTGCTTTCAGGGCTGTATATAATTCTCCACCTGAAACCACATCCAGAGAAAGGCCATATTCTTTAACCAGCTGAATCATCGCAATGGTGGAAAACGCCTTGCTGGCATATGCAACCTGCCAGGTCAGATTGCCGCATGCGGAAAAGCTCTGAATAAAAGACTCTATTTTTCTCCGGATCAGTTCGGTGTCGTATACATAGAGCGGTGTCCCATATTCGCGCGCAAGTTCTGCCGTATCCACGCCGCCGATATATAGATGATTATTTTCTCCGATTTGTTGTGTCCCATGCAAAAGGATCTCCCCTTCCCGGTCTGCCCGTTCTCTGTTTTATTCACCGGGTCTTCCGTTACGAATGAAAAGAGCCTGTTTGGACCAGCTCTATCTCATTTTATTGTCAAAAAATGACGACGCCCGACAGTGATCTGTTTGTAAGTGCCGGAATGCAAACGACGGGAAACAGAACCCTGGCTGAGTGCGTCTGCTTCTTATTTCCCGTACATTTTTAGAAATACTGTCAAATTAGGTGTAGTGTACCATGTTTATCTGCTGTTCACAAGAGATTAACTGTTTCCTGACTTTTTCGGTTGTCGATATTTATCTAATGGGCGCACAATACTCGGGCGAACAATCGATGTCGGCATGGCACGCCTGATCAATATATTATATAATCCGGTCGGGTTAAACGGGATGAACGGCCACAGATAGGGTGTATCCAAATTTTTCACGTGTGCAAGATAAATGATCATCCACGTCGTAAATATCATAAATCCGGGTACATGGAAAAAGGCAACTGCAAGAATAAGCAGCAATCTCATGATTTTATCAGCAAGCTGCAGCTCATAACTTGGCGTGGCGAATCCGCCAATCGCAGCAACTGAAGTATACAGGATAACTTCCGGAATGAAAACACCTGCCTCAATCGCAATCTGTCCGATCAGCACAGCAGCAATTAAACCGAGGGCTGTGGACAGTGAAGTGGGCGTATGTATGGCTGCCATTCTGAGCGACTCGATACCTGCTTCAGCAATCAGGATCTGGACGATGAGCGGGAGGTTGTAATCCGTCTTGTTCGGTCCGATAAAACTCAGCTGCTCAGGAAGCAAATGGTCCTGGACGAGAAGAAGCCACAGCGGTACAAGAAAAATGGAACTGAAGACCGCAATGAAACGGATCCATCTCAGAAGAGCACCGGTAACAGTCACCTGGCGGTATTCCTCAACATGCTGTAAATGATGAAAAAGTGTCGTTGGAAGGATCATCACACTTGGCGACGTATCGGATATCAGTACCACATGCCCTTCCAGAAGGTGACTGGCAGCAACATCCGGGCGACCGGTGTAACGGACCAGTGGGAAAGGATTCCATCCCTGTTTCATGATAAATTCTTCCAGTGCATTGTCAGCCATTGGAATACCGTCTACATTGATCGCCTTCAATTCCTGCCTCAACGTTTTCAGAATACCGGGGTTAGCCACATCCTTTAAATAACAGAGGCAGACATCCGTCCGGGATCGAACGCCTACCTGCATGATTTCGCTACGAAAACGCGGATCACGGATTCTTCTTCTGATCAGTCCTGAATTTTCAATAATATTTTCAGTGAATCCGTCTTTTGAACCGCGGACCACTTTTTCTACATCAGGCTCCTGCGGCTGCCTGCCCGGATAATGACGAAGGTCAATACTTAAACCGGTCGTTTCCCCATCGATGATGATGACGATCCGTCCGGTCAGCATTTTATCAATGACTTCATTCAGTGTCGTGATCTCTTCAACCTGATAATGAACAAGATGTTGTTTAATTTCCTTAAAAATATCCAAAGTATGCTCATTGTTATTCGTGATACGCATAAATTCACGCATCATGATAGTGATCATGCTGCTGTCTGCCAGACTGTTGGTATAATACATGCGACAACTACGGCCGAGGATACGAATGTCACGTTCACCGACATCAAAGTTTTCCGGCCCGATATCTAAAATGTTGTACATCTTCCGGACATTGTCATCTATAAATTTGCTGATCGGCTTTTTTTCTGTCTGGCTGGCCATGAAGCAACCTCCTTATCCTTTTGGCTTGAATACCAAAGCGACAAGGAATCCAAACAAAATAGCCGACGTAATCCCTGCCGATGTCAATTTGAAAATCCCAATGGCGATCCCAAGATACCCGTGCTCATGCCCTTCTGCCATGGCTCCGTGTAACAGCGAGTGACCAAAACTTGTGATAGGTACAGTTGCTCCGGCCCCGGAAAATGCAATCAGTCGATCATAAAGTCCGAATACATCGAAGGCAGCACCAAGAACAACAAATGACGCAACGACGTGAGCAGGTGTCAATTTAAATACATCCATTAAAATCTGACCGACTGTACAGATTGCACCACCAACAAGAAAAGCATAGAGAAAAATCATCGTTTCTCCTCCTTAGCCGATTCAAGAACTACTGCGTGAGCAATGCAAGGAATGGTATCCTTTTGTTTCGGTGTCACACTGTTCAGAAGTGCACCAGTTGCAACAATCAGTACACGCTTCATTGATCCTTCGGCCAGCCGCTGATAAAGATATCCGTAGGTCACCACAGCTGAACAGGCACATCCGCTTCCACCGGCATTCACCGGCTGGTCGGGGCTGTAAATCATCAGTCCTGAATCCTGATGTTGCCTGCTGATATCGAGCCCTTTCTCAATGAGCAGCTCTTTAAGAATCGGTGATCCGACACTTGAGAGATCGCCTGTCATAATCAGATCGTATTCATCCGGAGTCCTTCCAGTGTCCTGAAAATGTGTCCAAATCGTATCCGCAGCAGCAGGTGCCATCGCTGAACCCATATTATTTGCATCGGCAACTCCCCAGTCAATGACCCTGCCAATCGTAGCGCCTGCTACTCTTACCCTTCCTTTTTCTCTTGTCACCAGCGCAGCCCCCGCACCGGTAACCGTAAATGTCTGAGTCAGGTTGTTCGGTCCTCCATATTCAGTCGGATATCGGAACTGCCGTTCAGCGGTTGCATTATGGCTGCTTACCGCGCACAGCACATGCTCTGCATAACCGCTGTCTACAAGCAGCGCACCGGTAGCCAGTGTCTCCATCGAAGTGGAGCAGGCACCGAACAGCCCCAGAAAAGGAATACGATGTTCACGGGCGATAAAATTTGAAGTCACTGTCTGATCCATTAAATCACCGGCCAGGAAGAAATCAACATCCCCTTCTGCCTTTCCCGCTTTAGCCAGGCAGAAAGAAATTGAACGACGCAATAACGCACGCTCCGCTTCAACCCAGTCCTTCTCTCCGCAGTAAAGCGTCGGATATTCCTTATCAAAGGTTCCGGCAAGTGGTCCCTGTCCTTCAAGAGGTCCGACTACTGTACCCGTAGACAGCAGATAGACCGGATGTTCAAAACGCCATGTTTGTTTTCTTACTTTAGCCATGGTCTACTCACTCCTTTAAAGCAAATGTTCGATAAACAAACGAAGCATGCCCATAACTGCAGCAGAAACCACACCAAACACAATGACTTCTCCGGCAAGTGAGAATAGATTTGTCGCAATTCCGAGCACGATACCCTCATTCTTGTGTTCAAGCGCTGCACTGGTAATTGAATTGGCGAAGCCGGTTACCGGGACAATGGATCCTGCACCGGCATATCTGGCAAGTTTATCGTAGATACCGAATCCGGTCATCAGAGCGGATATGAGAATAAGCGTTGCAACCGTCGGATTTCCTGCACCTTCACTGGAAAAATGGAAAAAATGCATATAAAAAACCTGGATGCATTGTCCAATAACACAGATCAGACCACCAAAGAAAAAGGCTCTGAAACAATTAGCTACATAAGGAATTTTCGGCTGGAAGGGTTTTATGTTCTCGGTATAGTTTTTCGGATCATTAAGCAAGGTGTCTTCCCCCATCATAGGAAATCTGAAGCTTCCCGTAGTATTCACTGAAAGGCTGAAAAATATGTCCGGAAGAAATACTGCCGACGGGCACGTTCCGGGGCGCTGCCGGAGGTCTGGTTTTTTTGAACCCTTTTCCCACGAAAATTTTGTTCTTTTCTCAAATACAAAGAAAAAGCCGGACGGCTATTCGGCCATCTGACTTTTTATTTCTTCAAGTATCTTTTTTTCCAGCCGGGAAACCTGTACCTGTGATATTCCAAGACGCTGAGCCACCTCAGTTTGTGTCTGGTCCTTGAAATAGCGCAGATAGACAATCAGCCGCTCTCGTTTATCAAGCTGTTCCAGAGCTTCTCTGACCACCATTTTGTCAAACCACTTTCCGTTGTCACCATCCGATATCTGATCGAGAATTGTAATTGGGTCACCATCGTTTTCAAAAACCGTTTCATGAATAGAAGAAGGTGAGCGGATCGCTTCCTGCGACAGCACGATATCTTCAGCGGGAAGTTCCAGCGCTTCAGCAAGTTCACTGATTGTCGGATTTCTTCCCAGTTTTTTAGACAATTCATCTTTTTTTTTCCGGACCTTAATGCCGGTTTCCTTCAGTGACCGGCTGACCTTTACCGCCCCGTCGTCACGGATAAAGCGCTGGATTTCCCCGATGATCATTGGGACGGCATATGTTGAAAATTTGACATCAAATTTCAAATCAAATTTATCCACCGATTTAAGTAAACCGATACATCCGATCTGAAATAGATCATCCGGTTCATACCCTCTGTTGATAAAACGCTGGACAACCGACCATACCAGTCGCATATTTTTTTGAACCAGGCGGTCCCGTGCATCATGATCACCTGTCTGGCTGCGTCTGATCAACTGCTTGACTTCTTTATCATCAAGAAGCGGCTCTTTCGCCTCTTTCCGGGGATTTAACTCCATGTGCATGTCTCCCTACTTGCATACTGCCTTGTTATGGGTTATCGCCTTAGTCATGAAAATCGTCGTACCCTTTCCCTGCACGGATTCGATAGTCACGTGATCCATAAAGTTTTCCATAATCGTAAAACCCATACCGGATCTTTCAAGCTCGGGTTTCGTCGTAAACAATGGCTGACGCGCCTGCTCAATATCCTGAATCCCTGCCCCGTCGTCATGAATACTGAGACTGAGCGCGCCATGATCCAGCTCAGCGCAGACACGGACGATACCCTTACCGGTGTTTCCGTATCCGTGAATAATGCAGTTGGTTACAGCTTCTGAAACCACCGTCTTAATTTCAGTCAGTTCTTCTAAAGTGGGATCCAGCTGGGCGACAAAAGATGCAACGGTTACACGGGCAAATGATTCATTACTGCTTATTGCGGAAAAGGTCAGCGTCATCTTATTTGTCATTTTAGGCCACCCCCAGGGAATGAAGTGCATATTGTTCATCTGTCTCAAGCCGGATGATTTTGAACATACCACTCAGTTCAAATAGTCTGCGAACTGTCGGGGAAATGGAGCAGACGACCATTTCTCCTCCAAGTCCGGCAATTTTTTTATATCGGCCAAGTATCACCCCAAGTCCTGAACTGTCCATAAATTCCAGTTTCCCGAGATTCAGAAGAATATGATGAACCGGCTCTTCATCCATTATCCTGTTCACCTGATTACGAAGATCATCAGCTGTATGATGATCAAGTTCTCCCTCCAGCCGGATACAGAGGACACCGAATTTAACTTCTAAATTGGTTTTTAAAGCCATGTGATGATTTCCCCTCTCTCATTTCTGTACTGAAAAGACGTGATTCTATTTAAATACACTTTTCTATGCAGAATGTAGTGATTCCTTCACACTGACATAACTAGTGTCCATTCGGCAAAATACGGACTGATCAGCCATCCATTAAATCAGTGTGCCAGAATAGACCCGGCACTTCTCTTAAATAACTGCCACCATGAGGCGCGTTTGATATTTTCTTTAACGACGAGAGGTGTACGTGAGATCGTTTTCCCTTTACTGCTGATGGTGTAATACCCAATCACGGTCCCTGCTTTGATCGGTGCCTGCAGATCTTTCTTAATTTGTGCGTGCTTTTTAAAGCCTTTTACGGATTCGCCTTTTTTCAAGAGCAGGATCACCGGCCTGCCTGTTACAACATCAATCTTTCCCGGATTCCCTTTATTGACATGTGCAACTGCTACGGTGTTATTTTTTTCAAGCAATTTCTGCGTGCTGTACCGTGCAAAAGCCTGATCCATCAGGCCGGCAATTTCTTTATTTCTTTCTTTAGGTGAACCCGCACCCATGACAACGGCAATCACTCTCATGCCATTCCGCTTTGCCGTTGCCGTCAGACAATACTTTGCTTCATTGGTGTACCCGGTTTTCAATCCGTCTGCACCCGGATAGGTTTTAATGAGTTTATTGGTGTTCACCAGCCAGAACTTCTTGTCCGTGTCCTCCCTCAGGTAGTCTTCGTACTTCGAAGTGTATCCAAAGACCTGTTCATATTGTGCAAGTTCACGCGCCATAATCGCCATGTCCCGTGCCGTTGTAAAATGATTCCCGACAGGAAGCCCGGTGGTATTCTGGAACCTTGTATGTTTCAAGCCAAGCCTTTTCGCCTCCCGATTCATATGACGGACAAAAGCCTCTTCAGTGCCACTTACATGCTCAGCCATAGCTACCGATGCATCATTACCTGAGGCAATGGCAATCGCACGCAGCATTTCGTCTACGGTCATCGTTTCTCCGGGCTCCAGAAAGACTTGTGATCCGCCCATCGAGGCAGCATGTTCACTGACATTAACTTTTTCATTTAAAGAAATCTGGTGTTTACTGAGTGCTTTGAAAATCAGCAATAATGTCATGACCTTGGTCATACTTGCAGGCGGCAGTTCTTTATCCGCGTTTTTCTGATAAAGTACCCTGCCTGTTTCCTGCTCTATGACAATAGCCGATTTTGCCCCGCTCTTCTTTGTATCTACTTCCTTTGTATTTTCCGCTGAAACGGAAGACGCAGGAGCAACAGCAGAAAAAACGAGTACACTGCAAATAAGCCAGGCATAAAATTGCTTCATGAACCCTACCTCCTCGTAATCATCATTTGCATTCTTTCCAGTATCCACTGTTTTATACGGCTGAACGAAGATAAAAAAAGGACATATTTCTCCCTCAGAAGGTACAAGGCTTAAATCATTCTACCCTTTCAATCTTAAAGCGGTAGAAAAGGCAACAGCAGCAATTATTGCAAAGGCTTTCATTTAATATGAAGAGAAACGGGCCGACTTTTGGAGTTCACATCGACTGGCAGGTTTTTTCTTATTCCCTCTTTTTCGTACAAAAAAAGGGCCGGGAACGAATAGATTTGTTCCCGGCCCTTCTGTCTCACAGAGAAAAGTCAGATATTTTTCACAACTGCCTGCACAAGTTGTATAAAGTGGTCTTTTACTTTATTCGCTGTTTCGATCACTTCGGCATGCGAAAGCGGCTGATCCAGAATACCACTTGCCATATTGGTAATGCATGAGATACCCAGAACCCGTAATCCCGCATGAGCGGCTTCAATAACTTCCGGGACGGTGGACATGCCCACCGCATCAGCCCCCATAATACGCATCATTCGAATTTCAGCAGGTGTTTCGTACTGCGGACCAGGCGTTGCCAGGTAGACCCCTTTTTTCACAGCCACATCAAGCTGATCTGCCTTTTCCTCAGCAAGTTGAATCAGTTGTCGGTCATAAGCGGACGACATATCGGGAAAACGCGGCCCTGATGTCTCATCGTCGGGGCCAATTAATGGACTCCCGCCAAGCATATTAATATGATCCTGAATGAGCATCAGATCTCCAGGCGAAAAGCTTGTGTTAATCCCGCCGGCTGCGTTAGTCACAATCAGATAATGGATGCCCAGTGCTTTCATGACGTCTACCGGAAAAGCAACCTGTCTCAGAGAATAGCCCTCATAATGATGGTATCTGCCTTGCATGGCAACCACTTCTTTACCTTCAAGGGTTCCAACGACAAATCGTCCGACATGTCCTTTTACGGTGGGTTCGGGGAAATAGGGAAGTGCATGGTAAGGTATGTAATCGGCATCTTGAATTTCATCAGCAAGATCACCAAGGCCTGAACCGAGAATCAGACCAATTTTTGGCTCTTTTGATGTTCTTTTTCTCATTTGACTGACGACTTCCGTAATCTCCTGCATGTCTGTTCCTCCAATCATTTTTTATTATCTTCTGGGATGAAAGCGAACATAAACATCCCGTAAACGACTGTTGCTGCGCCTCGGATATCTGTTTAATGCCAGTGAATGCTCTCTTCCCATTATTTCATCTACGGAAGCCATATCCGCGCCGTTCTCCAGCATCCGTGCGGTAAGCGTATTTCTGAGCGTTTCCGGAGATAAGGTTGAACCAATACCTGTCAGAGAGCCATAATTTTTCAGGATTTTCCAGACTCCCTGTCTTGTCAGTCGACGATGACGGTTATTAAGAAAGAGCGGGGAATTTTCCAGTCTGTCCTCCTGCGCTTTACGGACATCGTTTAAATAAATATGCAGCGCGTGTTTTGCAGATTGCCCCAGCGGTATCACCCGCTCGTTCCCTCTGATCCCCTTACAGCGGACAAAACCAAGCTGCAGATTCAGATCGGACAGATTCAGATTGATCAGTTCAGATGCGCGAATTCCGGTGGCATAGAGTAATTCCAGCATGGCCTGGTCTCTTTTTCCTGAGCCGGTGTCTGAATCAGGGGCTGAAAGAAGCCGATCAACTTCCTCATCAGAAAGGATTTCCGGAGGTGTCCGCTCAACACCGGGCAGGACAATCGCATAGGCCGGATCTGTATCCGCCTTTTTATACCGGTACAAATAGCGATGCAGGCCTCGTACCGCAGATGCCTTGCGTGCCACCGTCGCCGAAGCACGATGTCTGTCACGAAGCCAGTAAAAATATTTCATCACTGATACTTCTGAAACATCAGCCCATGCTGAACAATGCACTTCCCGGGTCAAAAAATCAACATATTGTTTTAAATCCCGTTGATAGGCTGAAAGGGTATTATCTGTTAACCGACGTTCCTGTTGCAGGGCTTCCAGATATTCATTGGCTTCTTTCAGCAAGGGATCATTCCCCCTCTCTCAGAAAATAGAGTATACGATTGATGGGATCATCAGCATGAAATGTCGGTAAATACGCTACACTTTCTCCTGCCCGCCCGGCCGCAACATCTACAGCACCTGATCCAGGTTCATCATAACGATGCAAATGGTTCTGATATCGATCAATCCAGCTCATACCGAAATAGAAGACTGTTGTCAGCAGAGTAAAGAGCAGAAACAGGCGGGACGCATCATAAATCAGCTTTAACCTTGTTCTCAATAGGATCCACTCCTCATCACATATCATGGTATTTTAGATGCCCTGTAAATGATATGCGGCGAGGACATGCATTCATACGTTGTGACAACCTGGGAGATACTGTCTAACTTATATTTTACCTGTTCTTTGTCTTTCGGAAAAGCCTGTAAATTAAAGAAAGACCTGCTGTTGTTGCAGGCGGCGCCAGAGCCTTGGCTTTTCTGAACATTTTTTTCGTAGCGGTATACCACCTTCTTAAAAGGAGTCTCTGCTATGTTCTAAAGAATGATTTTGATCTTCAGACTACACCATGAGTACACCGGGAATGATTAAAAAGGCAGTAATGACCAAAAATGAAACGAAAAAAAAACGCCATCAGGCGTCATCACCAGGGCTATCCATCCCATGCCTGAGGCACGTGATTTGCGCCCAATCATCATTAAACTTTTTCAGTTTCTTCTTCCAATACCTGTTCCCGAAGTTTTCGTTCTTCTTCTTCATGCCTTTCCTGGCAGCGATGACAGATACCATGGAAAGTCAGACGGTGATCTTTTACTTTAAAATGCCATTTGCGTTCCACGATATTTTCTACATCACCCAGAAGGTCCTCCTGAATCTCATCAACTGCCCCGCATTCAATGCAGACAAGATGATGATGAAAATGATTAGCTCCTTCTTTTCTCAGGTCATAGCGTGAAACACCGTCACCAAAATTAATCTTGTCAACAACTTTCAATTCCGAAAGCAATTCAAGTGTCCGATAAACGGTTGCAAGCCCAATTTCCGGTGCCTTTTCTTTGACAAGCAGGTAAACATCTTCTGCACTCAGATGATCCTGTTCATTCTCAAGTAAAACACTCACTGTTGCTTCACGTTGAGGTGTCAGTTTATATTTCTGTGCATGCAGCTGCTTTTTAATCCGGTTCATCCTGGCTTTCATTCAGACACCTCCCGCAGGATATCATTTGTCATATCAAGCTATTTCTTATTTCAATGTTCTGTTCATTGAAAATTATACCCCCGCGCAGTAATGGTGTCAATGATAAGTATAATCATTTTTACCTTGTAATTATTTTATTTTAAATCCTCGATCTTCTGTTATTTAAATGTGGATCCCCCGTATGATCTATTCGTCAGGAAACAAACAGACCAATCAGTGTTGGTGAGATATAGGCTTCATATCCACTCGCAATGACCGTAAAACAGGCGCAGATCAATAAAATCAGTGCATAAGAAATGAACTGGGGGAGGAGCGGCTCCCTGCGGGTTCGCATGAGCAGTTGCCTGATCATCTTCAGGGAACAGACAACAGCAACAACGGAAAGAAATAAATCCACAGGAATCATCAGCAGATTCTGCGGAAAAACGCTGACGGCAGCAGCCATAAAGCCTTGTAAACCCATCTGACTGACCAGAAAGCCAACGGTGAATCCAAGAACCATACCCCTGATGAAAATGAGAATAAAAATAATCGGTAATCCGATAACTGATAATCCGAGCACCCAGATCAATCCTGAATACTGCAGATCATTTAGCAGGCTTTCACGGAATAACACATGCGGATCAGCGATTTGCCCCTTTGCCAGTTCTCCAAAGAACTGCTCCAGATAATTAAGCAGATCATTTCTCGATTCAAATGGGAGACTGTTGACGATTATGGATCCAAAAACAATACCCATAAGAAACAGTGCGATTACAAATGTATAAAGCGATAAATAATTTCTGATGTGCCCCGTTACGATGTCTCTGATTCTGATCCCTGCTATTTCCCCAAGCATCGGACCGCCCCCTGTCATCATCCTCTGAGATTAAATCTATTAATTAATCTATGAACTTCAAAGGAAGTTATGACAGGATCCGGATTTCAATCAGATGTGTATGATAGGATATTTATTTCAATTTTCTCCCCTGCAGTGCAAGAAGACGCAGATATTGAACCGCATAGACAGACTTGGCATCTGCAATCTGATGCTCTACAACCATTCTTTCTGCTTCTTCCAGGCTGACCGCACAGACCTCAAGAAATTCATCATCATCCAGATGCTGTTTCCCTGGGGTCAGAGTGTCTGTAAAATAGATATGAAGCAGCTCATCAGAAAAACCGGGGGACGAATAAAAAGACGCCACTTTCTCAAGCTGCGTGCACTGATAACCGGTCTCTTCTTCAAGTTCCCGGTGTGCTGAATGATCAGGATTTTCTCCAGGCTCGAGCTTCCCGGCCGGAATTTCATAAATGATCCCGTCAAGGGGATAGCGATACTGCCGGACCAGCAGAAGTTTCCCCTGATCATTTACAGCAATGATCGCGACTGCTCCCGGGTGTTTCACGACTTCCCTTGTAGCACTTCGACCATCAGGAAGTGCCACCGTGTCCAAAAATAAGTGGACAATTTTCCCCTTGAATAGTTCTTTTGAGTCTGTCTTCTGTTCCGTCAGCCGGTCTGACATATGATCACAGCTTTCTTTTTTCTCCATTTTATCATACATCATCCCTTCTCTTCCGGCCCGTGATCACAATAAAGTTCACAATTCTGATGACGAATGGAAGAAAAACGTTTATAGTTTATTCATGTATCGTAAATTTGTCACTTTCAAAGTGGGTTGATCAAATGGCAGAATCCCAAATCAATCAAACAATAAGAAAATATCCTCAGTTTCTTGAGCCTGTGTTTGTTTCACGGGCTTTCCGTGCGTTATGGATTGGCAATACCTTATCCGTTTTAGGTTCTTCGATAACAAGTATCGTTGTCCCTGTCCTTGTTTATTCACTCAGTCAATCAACGGTAACCATGGGCTTGATCATGACGGCGTATATGTTGCCGAATGTGATCATCCTGCCCTTTGCCGGCCTGATTGTTGATCGTATGAATCGTGCGCGGCTCATGCAGGCAGCAGACATCATCAGATGTCTGCTAGCCTTTACAACTATGGGACTGGGGCTCGCCGGGCAGCTGACGATTCATCTTCTGACCTTCATTGCGGTGATTTTTGGATTGATGGACGGCCTTTTCCAGCCTGCTTTCTCCGCCATGCGGGCCACTGTGTTTGTACCGGAAATACGCAATTCTGCAAACGCCCTGAACCAGCTGAGCGTTCAGGGCATGCGTCTTCTGGGGCCTGCAGTTGGCGGATTCATTATCGGTATGCTTTCAGCCCCGGTTGGATTTGGGATTGATGGAATCACCTTTCTCATTTCGTTCATCTGTCTTCTTTTCTTAACCCGTGAAGGCAGAATGTATAAACACGTTCGGCCTGAAAAAAAGGTTTCATTTTTCCGCGAATGCTTTGCAGGGATTGATGTCATAAGAAAACAAACATGGCTTTGGGTAACCATTATCGCATTTAGTCTGATTAATATTTTCACAACCGGTGTGATTGCTATTCTGATCCCCTGGCTGATCAACATTCATGAAAAATATCCTCCATATGTATATGGTATCGTCATGTCAGGAGAAGCCATCGGAGCTGCCATCGCAGCATTCATTTTCGGCATGAGGAAAACATGGAGATTTCGCGGCTTCATCGCTTACGCCGGTGTTGGCCTTTCCGGATTCTGCCTGCTTCTGATGCCTGTCGCCAGCTCAGAAGTGCTGCTGATTGTTTTGATGATTGTTGAAGGCTTCGGAATGATGACTTTCGGGCTCATCTGGGAAACCAGTCTTCAGGAACAGGTTGCTCCTGAAGCATTTGGCCGGGTCGCAAGTCTGGATATGCTGGGTTCCTTCGCACTTCTTCCGGCGGGGTTCCTGTTTACCGGCTGGTTTGCAGATATAGTCGGAGGGGTTGCCGCAATCATGATCCTGGGTCTTTCAGTTGTGATCGCTGTTTTTCTCATCCTGTTTGTACCGGGAATCCGTAAGTTTGACTGAGCGATGATCCAACCGATTCTGGTCCCGAATCTGAGCATAGCAAAAACACGTTGTTTCGTGATCATTAACCATGCCGACGGCCTGCATAAACGCGTAACAGATCGTCTCTCCGACAAAGCTGAAGCCGCGTTTTTTTAAATTTCTGCTCATCATGCGTGACTCAACGCTCGAAGAAGGTATCTCAGAGGCAGAATGATAGCAGTGTGTGATCGGCTGTCCACCAACTATGCGCCATAAGTAGGTGCTGAAAGACTGTTCCTTCTCTAATTCCAGAAAAGACCGGGCGTTTTGAATGATCGACCTGATCTTCCTGCGATTACGGATGATCCCGCTGTTCTGCATCAGCGCGCCGACCTGATCTTCAGTAAACTCTGAAATGATTTCCGGATCAAAACCGGCAAAGGCTCTTCTGTATGCTTCTCTCCGCTTTAAAATGGTAATCCAGCTCAGACCTGCCTGCATGCCTTCGAGACATAACATTTCAAATAATTTTTTTGAATCATAAACCGGTCTTCCCCATTCACGGTCGTGATAGTCGATATAGACAGGATCATCTGTATGCCAGTCACATCTATGAGGCATGGTCTCACTCCTTCAATCCGCTATTATTCAACAATCTCAGTTTTAAATATGGCCTGCATGTGTTTCAGAAAAAGTTCATGCTGACCTGTAAAAGTTGCCATCCCTTTGCTGTGTGCAACGGTTCGGTACCCGCGTGAATACGCACCGTAACACGTCAGAAAATCACATATATCCGTGCACACACCTGTCAAATGCACGGTGTCTACATGCAGCGAGCGAAGAATCTGATCCAGGTTTGTGCCGATAAATGCGTCATATTCCGGCTTCGGAACGAAAATGACGCCCGCATCCTCTTTATGAGCAGAATACCAGCGACCCAGTCCCCCGTACAGCTCAGCGCCATGTGTTCCCTTGATATTGTGCGGCGGCCACAGTTTGAAATGCGGATCGTTTTCTTCATGGGCATCCATACAGAAAATGACTGGTTTATCTTTATCATGGAATTGTTGCGCCAGTGAGACAATATAGGGAACAATCTCCTGTGCCGGCTTACCGGCTGTCAGGCCACCGTCATCTGCCACAAAATCATTACTCATATCAACAATCAGCAGGGCTTCTTTTGTCATAAACATTTCCTCCATTTCTATTTTTTATTTATATCCACTTTAACACGTGACCCGCGAAATAAGAAGTAAGGTGATGCCAGGCGGTAAAGATTGCGAAAGCGATACATCCTGTTAAAATAATAAAGAAGGAATCACAACGAGGGGATGTCTCTGTCATGAAAGCTATTGAAACGAAAGAGGAATTTAATAAAGTAATTAGCAGCCCGGATACCGTCATCATTAAATTTGAAACAACATGGTGCCCGGATTGTAAACGACTGAACACCTATGTGGATGATCTCGTGAAAGAGAACAGCTTTAAGTGGTACTCTGCAGACCGAGATAAATTTCCGGATTTAGGCGAGAAATATCAGGTCCTTGGTGTACCCAGCCTGCTTGCCTTTAAAAACGGTGAAAAAAAGGCCCATCTCCGGGCTGATGACAAATCTCCGGACGAAATCAGGGATTATCTGAAAGCCGTTCAGCCATAATCATGAAGAAGCGACCGAATGACGGCCGCTTTCTTTGTATACTTTTAAATCTATATCTATTAAAAATTTTTTGGACAAATCATTCAGCGTGTGACCGGCCGGTTGGCAGGTTTTACTTCATGCCTTCTTCTTCTGATGAGCGCAATCGGAAAAGCACGTTTCAAATGTTGTTCCTTCAATCTGCACCGTTGAATGCATCAGATGGTAGTCACTGAGTATGTGCTGTACATCGTTCAGGATGCGGTCTCGATCTGTCCGGTCTGCAACAATCAGGTGGCAGCTGAGAGATAAAAAGCCTGAAGTAATCGTCCAGATATGCATGTCGTGCAGACTGATCACCCCTTCAACTCCGCAAATCCTGTTTCTGATTTCTTCAAGATCAAGATTGTCCGGCTTACCTTCCATCAGAATATTAATCGAATCTCTCAGGACCTGCCACCCGCTTCTGATAATGACGGCCGAGACAATAAGACTCGCTAACGGATCGGCAAACTCCCACCCGAACAGGTAAATAAGAACAGCAGCAACAATGGCACCGGCTGAACCGAGCAGGTCGCCAAGAACATGAATAAACGCACTGCGCACGTTCAGATTTTCTTTATTCTCTCCTCCTGACAGTATCCAGGCAACGAAAATGTTGACGATTAACCCGATGAAGGCGATGACCAGCATGCTTCCGCTATGAATCGGTGCCGGATGGGAAAACCGCTGGAAGGCTTCATAAATGATCCATACAGAAAGGACGAGTAACAGGACACCATTAAAAAGAGCAGCCAGAATTTCAAATCGTCTATATCCAAAAGTTTTTGTCTGATTGGCAGGAATCTTTGAACCTACCATCAGTGCAGTAAAACTCAGTCCCAGTGATATTGAATCACTCAGCATATGGCCTGCGTCCGATAATAAAGCCAGACTGTTACTGAGCAGACCGCCGACAGCTTCAACAATCATAAATCCGGTGATCAGTAGAAAACCGGCCAGTAATGCAGTCTGATTTGATGTTTGATGATGATGATGTGGACCTTGCGTACCCCTCTGTTCCGGTCTGTTATCCATAATCCATTCCACCTTTAACTTGAAACCCTGTATACCCTTTCTTCCTATAATATGGTTCGCAAGTGTTTAAAAGTCAAGGGGGGAACTGGCCTGAAATTCACCTTTTTCCGATATATCTTAAATGGAAACCCCAATTGACGGCTCACTCTCACTTGACTCATAATCAAATGGAAGATCATTTCTATTATTCAGGAGGCCATAGCCATGTCCCTTTTGCGATTTCATCACTGCGCGATCATCTGTTCCAATTACCGGAAGTCTAAACATTTCTATACAAAAGTTCTGGGCTTCCGCGTACTTCAGGAAACATATCGCAAAGAAAGGAAATCCTATAAACTGGATCTGCAATTGGAAAACAATGAAAGCAGCCGGATTGAACTCTTCTCCTTTCCTGATCCACCTGCCAGGCTGACCCGGCCTGAGGCGTGTGGTTTACGTCATCTGGCCTTTGCCGTGAACAGTGTCCGGAAAACGGTTCAGGAGCTGAACATGAAGGGGGTGGTTTGTGAACCTGTCCGAATAGATGAACTGACCGGTAAACCGTTTACTTTTTTCAGAGATCCTGATGACCTTCCTCTTGAATTGTATGAATGCTGATAACGATCATCACACAGGTCGCCGGTCGTGCTAAAATAAAAAAGGTTACATAAACACAAGGGGGATAACTATGAGTATTCATATCGAGGCAAAGCCAGGTGAAATCGCCGACAGTATTTTGCTGCCCGGTGATCCGCTCCGTGCGAAATATATCGCCGACACATATCTTGAAAATTCCGTTCAGTATAATCAGGTCAGAGGTATGCTGGGGTTTACGGGGACCTACAAAGGGAAGCGTATTTCTGTTCAGGGAACAGGGATGGGTATTCCCTCAATATCTATTTATGTGAACGAACTGATTCGGGATTATGGCGTCAGGAACCTGATTCGTGTCGGGACATGCGGCGGGATACAGAAGGATATTCATGTTCGGGATGTAATTTTAGCTATGTCTGCAACAACGGATTCAGCAATCAATCATACCGTGTTCCCGAATATGGATTTTGCTCCTACAGCCAACTTTGAACTGCTAAACACGGCTTATCACTTGGGAAAAGAAATGGGAGTTAATCTCCGAGCCGGTAATATTCTTTCTGCAGATGTGTTCTATCGTGACACGATGGATATCATGAAAAAACTGGCTGATTATGGCGTTCTTGCCGTAGAAATGGAAACTACAGCACTTTACACTTTAGCTGCAAAATATGGTGCACGGGCCTTAACGATTCTGACGGTCAGTGATCACATATTCACTAGTGAAGATACAACTGCCGCAGAAAGGCAGACAACCTTCAATGATATGATCAGAATTGCTCTTGAAACAGCCATAAAATAATTGACGTGGAGATTAAAAAGAGGGTCGGAAAAACCGGTCCTTTTTTTAATCTTCTGTTAAGATTTCATTCAGAATTTTTCTGTGGTTCTTTAACATTTTCTCTGGTAAATCATCCGGATTCATAAAAGCAAATGAAACAGATTCTGCCGGATCCATGATGAGTTCACCCTTGTAATCACTTGTCTGATAAGCGATGGTTACAGGATAAAACTGATCACCGTTCTCTGCAATGGCATACATATTTGCACCAGAAAAGACACCAGCAAGCTTCAGCCGATCAATTGTCAAACCAGTCTCTTCCCTGACTTCACGCATCGCCGTTTCTTCTGAAGATTCACCAGGCTCCATTAAGCCACCGGGCAGTCCCCACGTATTTTCCGGATAGCGGCGTTTCTGCAGCAGAATGTGTCCCTTTGAATTACTGATCACGGCAACTGCTCCGACAAGAATCAGTGGCCGGTGACCGACCATCGAGCGTATTTCTTCTATATATCCCATTTTCTTCTACACCCACCTGTTTCAGACCCTTTGAATGATACCGGAACATAAGAGATTTCCATTCACTGTTTCATCTTTTTCTCAACTGTATTAATTTATAGACTCTGGTGACGATCACTTTGCATACAGCATAGAACGGTATCGCAAGAATCATACCAATGATCCCGGCGAGGTTACCTGCGACAAGCAGCAGACAAATAATGGTCAGCGGATGTACATCAAGTTTCCTTCCCATCACCATAGGTGAAATGACATTCCCTTCAATCTGCTGGACGACGATAACTCCGGCAATGACATAGATAGCAAGAACCGGCTCCTGAATGAATGCAACGATGGCAGCGGGAACCGTTGCAATAAACGATCCGATAAATGGAATCAGATTTGTAAAAAGAATAATAAGTGCAAGAACCAGAGAATAGTTCAGGCCGATGATCAGATACCAGATGTAAATTAAAATAAAATCAAACATCAGGACGATCATCTGTCCTTGAATGTATCCGCTCAGTGCTTCATCCATATCCCTGAGGATTTCCTTTGCTTTACCCCTGTGTTCTTTGGGAATGAGCGTTAAGACGCTGGCGGACAGCCTGTCGCCGTCTTTAAGCAGATAAAATAAGATAAAGGGAACAGTAGCAATAATCAGTATCGTACCGGTTACCGACTGAATAATATTCAGGATATTATTTCCAATTGAACTTGCTATTGAAGTCAGCGAATTTGAAAATCTGTTCGTGATATCGACATACGAAATTTCGTTCAAATTGAGTCGGTCAAACAATTCACTGTACTGAAATTTATTCATTTGATTGCCAAGCTGCTGAACGAGGCCAGGCATGCCCGTGATCAGGGAAAGGAACTGATTATAAAGAATAGGGCCGACCCAGATGATCAGCATGGTAATCAGACTGAGCACGATCAGATAGATGATAAGTATGGCGATCATTTTCGGGATCTTCAGACGAACGAGCCCCTTTACCAGCGGCCTTAACAGATAGTAAAGAAGACCCGAAATAATAAGCGGAGCTGCAAGAGACGTAAACAAAACGCCTATGGGTTGTAAAATAAACGTCAGCTTCGATCCGACCATTAAAATGACCAGAATCAGCAACAGCCAGACAAAGAATCTGAAATATCTCGAATTCGGCATACATGTTCCCCTTATCGTTATGATTGATTTCGAATGTCATAACCTAATCTCTAAGATTATTTAGCAAGTCCTGCCAATATTGTAACCTATTTTCCGGTCTTTTATCCATCAATCCGTGCACATACATGTAAAAAAAACAGCTTCCCATGTAACGGAAGCTGGCCTGAGGCTGATATTTTTTTACTTTACAGAATCATAGAACCAGTTTAAGAGGTGCCTCAAGATTTTTCTTTACAGCAGACAGGAATTCAGCGGCCTGTGCGCCGTCTATAGCCCGATGATCAAAAGTAAGACTTAAAGGTAATACACTTCGTCTCTGCAATGCGTCTCCAATATATACGGGCTGATCACTGATCGTTCCGACACCTAATATCCCAATTTCAGGGGGATTGAGAACCGGCGTAAAGAATCCGATACCATACGTTCCAAGTGAGGTCACCGTAAAGGTGGATCCGCTAAGCTGGAGACGATCCATCGCACCCCCACGTGCAGCTTTACTTGCTCTTCTGATTTCTCTTGAAATGGCACTGATTGATTTCTTATCTGCATCTTTTATAACAGGAACAACAAGTCCCTCATCCAAGGCTACAGCAACACCAAGATTGACGCTGTCATAAGTTGTGATGGTATTTCCTTCATAAAGACTGTTCATCTTTTTATAATCCAGTAAAGCCTGAATAGCCGCTTTTGCAATAAAGTCTGTAATGGTCAACCGTACTTCATCATTAATCTGGTAGGCTTCCCTTGCTTCTTTCTGGAATGCAATTAAATCAGTTACATCGGCAGTAGATTGAAGGGTCAGCTGGGCTGTCTTCTGCAAGCTGTCATACATACGCTGTGCAATTACTTTTCTCATGCCGGTTACTTTTCGTGAGTTGCCCGCAGCTTCCGGCTTTGCTGCCGGTTTCACTTCACTGGCAGAAGGTGTACTTGCAGGTTTATTGACCTTGTTTTTAATCGCTCCGGCCACATCAGCTTTAGTGATTCTTCCCATCGGACCGGTGCCTGTTACGGTATTCAGATCAATGTTTTCCGTTTTCGCCAATTTCCGTGCAGCCGGTGAAACCCTCAGTCTGGGCTGCTCGGGAACGGCAACCGGTTTTTCAGATGCCATGGCAGGAGAGACTTTAGGAGAGACTTCAGAAACCGGAGAAGCGGGTTCCGTTTTCTCAACAACGGCACTCTGCTCCTGTGTCGCAACCGTTTCTCCATTCTGGCCAATATAACCAAGGGGCTGACCTATAGGGACGACGGCATCTTCTCCTGCTTCAATATCAATGAGAAAGCCGTCAGCCGGTGCCTCTATATCCTTCTCTATTTTATCTGAACTGATTGAAACAACGGATTCTCCCTTTTTTACAGGATCGCCCTTATGCTTCAGCCATTCTACAACTGTTCCTTCATCCATTCCCATTCCCATTTTTGGCATAATTATCTCAGTAGCCATTGATGCCACTCCTTTCCAGTATAAGGAAAAGGCGGGCTGGTCGGCCACCAACAAAGTCAGCCGGCGCCCGTCCTTCAAAGAAAGCTGTCACCTTTTCACGCAGTTGTGAATACTTTGTCCCCAACCATCTCTCTGAATGCTTTGATAATTTTTTCAGGCGAAGGCAAATATAGCTTTTCAAGTGGTGGAGAGAAGGGCACAGGGCTGTGTGGTGCGGTCACGCGCTTGATCGGAGCATCAAGATAGTCAAATGCTTTGTCTCCCACAATTGCTGCAATATCTGTTGCTGCGCTGCATCGCGGATATGCCTCATCCACAATAATCAGGCGCCCGGTTTTCATGACAGATTGAAGGATCGTCTCCTCATCAAGCGGGGACAGGGTCCTTGGATCGATGACTTCAGTTTCAAACCCTTCCTTTGCGAGCTGGTCAGCTGCATCCAAAGCAGTATAGACCTGTTTCCCTATAGCAACGATTGTAAGATCCTTACCTGGGCGTTTAATTTCTGCCTTCCCAAGAGGAATGGTGAAGAACCCTTCTTCAACCTGCCCCTTCTTTGCGTACAGGGTTTTATCTTCAAAAACGATCACCGGATCATCATCGAAAATGGCACTCAGAAGCAGCCCTTTTACATCATTTGGACTGCTTGGTACGGCGACTTTCAGTCCGGGAATGTGTGTAAAAAGCGCGTACAGGCTCTGGGAATGTTGCGCTGCAGCATTGAACCCCGCACCATCTATCGTACGAATTGTAAGTGGTACCCTGGCTTTTCCGCCAAACATATAATGGAATTTTGCAGCCTGATTCATAACTTCATCCAGACAGCTTCCAATGAAATCGTTGAACATTAATTCCGAGATCGGGCGAAGTCCTGTGACAGCAGCTGAAACAGCTGCGCCCATATATCCAGCCTCAGCAATAGGTGTGTCGAGGACTCTGTTACGGCCGAATTCTTCAACAATTCCTTTTGATACACCGAAAACGCCACCCCAGGCACCTTCATCCTGTAAATGATCAACCTCTGCACCGCCGGCAACGTCTTCACCCATCAAGACAACGTTTTCATCTTTTCGCATGGCAAGACGTATGGCATCATTGATCGCATCTGAATAACTCATTTTAACAGTCACAATGCTCACCTCCATATATTTTCCGAAAATCAATAGGAAACGTATACATCCGTCGTTAATTGCGAGGCGTCCGGGAATGGACTACTCTCAGCGAATTTAACGGCATGGTCGATTTCTGCTTTAACTTCCGCACCGATGTCCTTAATTTCTTTTTCACTCAGCAGCTTCGATGATTTGGCATGCTCTTCAAATATACGGATCGGATCATCCTCATTTAGTGCACGTTCCTGTACTTCTTTGTTCTTATACGTCTGAGTATCTCCTTCGAAATGTCCGTAGTCGCGATAAGTCAGGCATTCAAGAATCGTTGGCCCCTTACCGCTTCTGGCACGTTCGACCGCTTTTCCGGCAGCTTTATAGACGGCCTGTACATCACGGCCGTCAACTGTTTCTCCGGCAATTTTATATACTTTGGCGAAATCGGAAACACGATCACAGGCGGAGGCATAATCAAAGGTTGATGCCTCACCAAAACCGTTGTTTTCATTGACAAAAATGACCGGGAGTTTCCAGATAGCCGCTATATTGATTGCTTCATGGAACGTACCATGATTGCTCGCACCGTCTCCGAAGAAGCAGACAGCGACATTGTCCGTTTTTTTCACTTTTGCAGTAAGTCCGGCACCAATTGAAAGCGGCAACCCGGCACCGACTATACCATTCGCACCAAGCATGCCTTTTGACACATCTGCAATATGCATCGACCCGCCTTTGCCTTTACAAAGCCCCGTTGACCTGCCGAATATTTCAGCCATCATGCCATCAAGATCACAGCCTTTTGCGATACAGTGTCCGTGCCCGCGGTGGGTACTTGTGATACTGTCACTGTCTGTCAAATGAGCGCAAACACCGACAGCTACAGCTTCCTCACCTGCATAAAGATGCACAAATCCCGGAATTTCGCCCTTTTCAAAAATACCATGTACGGTATTTTCAAACTGACGGATTTCCTGCATTTTTTTGTAAACCCATTTCGCTTTTTCAACGGTCATGTCTTTTGCGGATGCCTTTGTACCTGCTTGCATTCTGACTCCTCCCGTCATATTGTTGCTTATTGCTTCATATCAGCCATAGTTGCCCGAGATGTAAGCGTTTTCTTACATATTTATAATAGCCTATTTCAACATGATTTGCAAAAAAAATTTCCATCATTTCATCTTCATCCACCGACCGCCCAGGCGTTCAGAAATACGCGGGAACCACTGATAAAATTTCGCCCCCAGACCCATATACCACGGAATATTAATTTCCCGTTTCCGTTCTTCTATTGCTTGAATAATTTTTTCAGCAACAAATTCCGCATCCAGCATAAACCGATCGATTTTTGCCGAATAACTTCCTTCAGGATCCGCCCTCTGAAAAAAATGAGTCCGGATCGGTCCAGGATTAATGACCGATACATTGACGCCATAATCGGCAGTTTCAAGTCTCAATGCATTTGAAAATCCGATAATCGCATGTTTTGTTGCGGAGTAGACCGACGATTTTGCTGTCGCCAGTTTCCCGGCAATTGAAGCAACATTGACGATATGACCCGATCGACGGGCCAGCATTTGTGGGAGAACAGCGTGTGTGCATGACATCGTCCCAATGACATTAACAGAAAACATGCGCTCTGCATCTTTTATTGTCGATGAAACAAAGGGTTCAAACCGGCCAAATCCGGCGCAGTTTATGAGGATATCTACTCTTCCATATTTATCCATAATCCTGTTAAATATGACCTTGACTTCTTCCGGATGACCGACATCCAATGTATAATAATCCGCCTGTCCTTTCTGAAGACTGATTTTTTTACACACTTTCATTAATTTCTCTTCATTTCTGCTGATTAAAATTGTTTTCGCTCCCGCCGCCGAACAGCGAAAGGCTGTTTCCTTCCCTACCCCGCTCGACGCACCTGTAATGACAACGATTTTTTCTTTCATCATCGACCTGAACACCTCTTTCCTGGTGGCTGTTTTTTTCATGATATAATGTGCCATCCTTAATGGAAAACGAATCATCATTTTCCGAATCCGTACATTTAAAATAATAAACCCTAGTTTATTCACAGAATTTCTCCAAAACGCTCAGATGCTTGATCTGATCACTTTTCTCGATTACACCCTGTGCATGAAAAAAGTGCACGCAAAAAGGATCCAAATCTGGTAAAATTAAGTCACCACAACACCAGAGAGGATCCTTTATGATGACTACTTTATCGCAAATCACGTTAGATTTCAATCGAAAAATCAAACTATCAAACGATGGTGGTGAACTTTCTTCAGATAGCGGTCAACTGCTTTTTAAGGAGTTTGACGAGAAAATCGGTTTCTCAAAGACGTTTGAACGCCATTTGATACTGAATGATTCGCGCAAGAGTCCGTTCTATTCCAACGCAAAACTCTTTCGCCAGAAGATCTATCAGCTGCTGGCCGGTTACTCCGAGGATGACTCAGCCGATGCATTGATTCATGATCCCGTGTTTACCCAGGTTGTTGAAACATCCAAACTGGCGTCACAACCGACGTTATCCCGCTTTTATTATCGTTTCGACCAGAATACTCTTGATCAGCTCGCAGTGGCCAATCAGAAATTACTGGACAAAGTTCATCGATATCGCAAGAGCCGGGCACTGATTATTGACCTGGATTCCACTCACGTCGATACGTACGGCAAGCAGGAATCCTCAGACTATAATGCACATTACGGTACCATCGGCTTCCATCCATTGGTGGCGTTCGACGGGGCGACGGGAGATTTTTTGAAGGCGAAACTGCGTCCCGGAAATCGCTATACTTCTCATGGGGTCGCGGACTTTGTTCGGCCGATTCTGGAACACTACAACGAGCACTTTCCGGAAACCACGCCGTTCCTTCGTGGCGACAGCGGTTTTGCCACGCCTGAGCTCTACGAGCTGTGCGAAGAAGAATCCGTCTACTACGCGATTCGCCTGAAGTCGAATGCCATACTCCAGCGGATGGCTGAGGAGCTTCATCCCAACGATGCGTCGACCGGGGAGACCCAGTGTTACTATGAAGAAATGGCGTACCAGGCGAAGTCTTGGGACAAGCCCAGAAAAGTAATCGTTCAATCGGTTCGCCCGGCTAGCGAACTCTTCTTCACGCATACCTTTATCGTGACCAATCTGGTTGAATGCTTCTCCCCGAAACAAGTCGTTCTGACTTATCAGAAACGAGGGACCATGGAAAACTACATCAAGGAAGCCAAATCCGGATTCAGTCTGGATCAACTGTCCAGTCACAAATTTGAAATTAACGAAGGCCGATTGATGCTCAGCCTGATCGCCTACAATTTAACGAACTGGATGCGTACACTGACGTTTCCAGAGGGGCAGAAGAACATGCAAATTGAAACCATTCGAACCCGGATCGTGAAAGTGGCCAGTAAGTTGGTGAGGTCGGGGCGCTCCCTTTATTTCAAGCTGTCCTCCAGCTTTGTCTATCAGGACTTCCTCTGGAAAGTACTCGGACGGATTCAAAAACTTCAAATCGAATAGTGAAAGGGCACTCAGTTTGGTAGCATCAAAACGTTTTCATCAGGCCAACGGGGAAAGTCCATCTCAAAACGGTCCATTGTTGAGCGAAAGTTCAGAAATTAATCTTTCGAGTACGTTTTACGCGAAAAAGTAGACAAAATTAGGCAACCTCGTCCCGATAAACAAAAATCTCAAGAAACGATGAATGGTGAATAAATCAGGTAAACTAATATTGAACAAAATGTTTCTATTGTAAAGGCTTACATAAATAAATGAATATTTTTAAAATTTAGCTGTAACATTTACTGACACGTTATGTTATAATTATTCCATATTAAATGAGGGGAGCCTTAACTAAATGAAGGAATTAACTTTGAGCACTGATTCTTTATGGATTTTGCTTTCGGCAATTCTGGTCATTCTTATGCAGGCAGGTTTCGCTTTTCTTGAAGCTGGATCTCTGCGAAGCAAAAATGCCGGTCATATCACCGGCAAACAGATTATTACCCTGGCGATAGCATCGCTTGTTTACTGGGCAGTCGGATATGGAATTGCATTCGGAGACGGCAACAGTTTCATCGGTCTGTCTGATTTCTTTCTCAGCGGTGTCCCAAGCGGCTATGATTCTATCTTTTTCTTATTCCAGATGGCTTTCGCAGCCGTATCGCTTGCTATTGCCTGGGGCGGATTTGCAGAACGTGCTAAATTGTCCGTTTACTTCATCTTCGGTACCTTATTTATTGCCATCATTTATCCTGTTGTCGGCCACTGGGTATGGGGCGGCGGCTGGTTGAGCACGCTCGGCATGCAGGACTTTGCCGGTTCTACGGTTGTTCACCTTCAAGGTGCGACTGCCGCACTGATCGGTACATTGCTTCTCGGACCAAGAATTGGCAAATTCACAGGGAAAAAGCCAAATACGCTGCCGGCACACAGCATCCCGTTCGTTTATCTAGGCACCTTTATTCTTTGGATCGGCTGGTTCGGATTTAACGCCGGCAGTACGGTCAGTGTAGGCAATGGTCAGTTCTTCGGTTATGTCGCTCTGACGACGAACCTCGCAGCTGCATCCGGAGCATTAGGTGCACTTGCCGCAGCCAAAGCGCTGTCAAAGAAGGCAGATATTGGGGCTATGTGCAATGGCGTTCTTGCCGCACTGGTTGCAATTACCGCATCCTGTGCATTTGTTGAACCCTGGGCTGCTGTCGTCATTGGTGCTTTTGCCGGTGCATTTACTTACTGGACATCCATCGCTCTCGAAAAGAAAGGCCTGGATGATCCGATCTATGCTTTCTCCGTACATGGTATCTCAGGTGTTATAGGTACACTTTCAACCGGCTTATTTGCCGCACCGGAACTCGTTAAAACCGCCGGCGTCGGCAGACCAGGTCTGTTCTATGGCGGCGGCCTGACCCAGCTTGGCGTGCAGGCACTTGGTGTTGTTGCAGCATTTGCATTCGTTGCTGTAGCTTCTCTGATCGTGCTCAGCATTATCAAAGCAACGGTTGGCCTGCGTGTTTCTGCAGAAGCAGAAAAAGCCGGGCTTGATATCAGTGAACATGGTACTTACGGCTACGGTGAAAAAGAATAACGATACCTGCTTAAACTCTTAGATGATTCATTAAAAAAGGGATCTCCTTACTGGAGATCCCTTTTTATACCTGCTCTTTCTGCAGAAGCTTTGCATCTTTCAATATCAGGCAATCCGTGCCTCGGCGGCGTCAACGATTTGCTTTTAGCCTGAGCGATGGTTAGCGCTGGTTTGATAAACCCATAAATCATGAGCCAGCATCGTGCCAGGAAATATCTGTCTTGCCTCGTTAAGCAATTTCTGCTGCTCCAATTTTTGATATCTTGAACTGATATGGGTCAGAATGAGTAAAGAGGCACCCGCTTTTCTGGCAATCGAAGCGGCCTGGACAGAAGTCGAATGATGATAGTTATGGGCAAGTCTGGAAGATTCATGACGAAATGTCGCTTCATGAACAACAATTTCGGCATCCTGCGCCAGTTTTACTGCTGCACGGCAGGGACGCGTATCACCTATAATGGCAAACCTGCGACCCTTTTTTGTTTCCCCAAGAAAGTCAGAACTGTTCAATGTTCTCCCGTCCGGAAGAGTGACTTGCGGCGAAATTTTAAACTGTTTGTAAATGGGACCTGGCTGGATACCCATCTGCTTCAGTTTATCAACGAGCAATTCCCCCGGCTGATCTTTTTCTATAATCCTGTACCCATAACTGATGATCCCATGATCCAATTGATCTGCTTCAACAAAAAAATGCTGATTTTCAAAAATACATCCTGAATTTTCAATTTCACGGATATCGACAGGATAATGTAAATGCGTTCCTGATACCCCCACCGTCGTCTCGATAAAGGTTTTAATCCCCTTGGGTCCGATGATCAATAAAGGCGATTCCGCCCCCTGAAATGACCTGCTGCCAAGGATGCCCGGCAAGCCGAATATATGATCTCCATGCAGATGTGTGATAAAGATAACAGACAGTCTCGTCAGCTTTACAGACGAGTAGAGAATCTGTCGCTGCGTTCCTTCGCCACAATCAAAAAGCCAGAGATCTCCGTCATATTCAGGAAAACCCACGGCCAGTGAAGTGACATTTCGTTCTTTGGCAGGCATGCCCGCTCCTGTCCCCAGAAATGTAAAATCCATGACATCCACCCTTTTATTTATGCAACATTTTCAAGCTCAATTTGATTTTCTGATATTCATTTTTTCTTTTGACTTATCAGGCTGGCAGCCGTCTGCAGTGCCTTACTGCCAAATTTAGCATTCACAGCATTGATCAGTTTGATTAATGGCTCCCGGGCCGCATCCTCCTGATATGTAAAAAGATCAAGTTGTTTATTTGCCTTTCCTGTCGGCTGAAATGAAGAAACAGTGACGCCAAGAAGTCTTACCGCTTTACCGTTCCAATGCGCCTTAAACAGACTAAGTGCATTGCTCAGGATATCTTCCTTATACGCAATGGGCTGTACTGTTGTGACGTGCCGCGTCACAGTCTTCCAGTCATGATACCGGATCATAACTTCCAAACCATAGCCGACGATGTGCTTCTCTTTCATTTTTTTCGCAATCTTATCTGATAAACGATCAAGAGTTACCTGAATAAGCTGTAGAGAGCGGGTATCACGTGGGAGAGTGACGGAATGGCCAATACTTTTAAAACGTTCCCATGCGTCAGGATCCACTGGTCGATGATCTATGCCCCGTGCATGTTCCCATAACCTTCTCCCTGTGATGCCCAATCTGCCGGATAGCATCCGCTGGTCAGTCGCAGCCAGATCACCAATTTTCATAATCCCCATTGCCTGCAGACGCTTTTCCGTGCTGGGTCCGACGCCATGCATCTTTCCTATTGGAAGCGGCCACATATTTTGCTCAAGATCCCTTTTTCGCAGAACAGTAATACCCATTGGCTTTTTCATATTAGAAGCCATCTTAGCAAGAAATTTATTTGGAGCAATACCAATACTGCATGGAAGACCTAGTTCAGAAAAAATACGGTGCTGTAAATTCCCGGCAAGTCGAAGTGGATGACCGTCAGCGATCAGATCCGTCACATCCATATAGCCTTCATCGATAGAAGCCTTCTCAACTTCCGGTGTACAGCTTTTTAACAGATGAAAAAGTGTATCAGAAACAGCACGATAAAGATGAAAGTCTGGATGCTTAACAATCAGATCCGGACACACTTTTCGTGCTTCCTGAACTGTCATTGTTGTCCGAACGCCTCGTCTTCTGGCCTCGTAACTGCTCGTTACGATAATCCCATGCCTCTCTTCAGGTTTTCCTGCAATAGCCAGCGGCTTTCCACGCCATTCCGGATGATTGACTAATTCAACGGAGGCATAGAAACTGTTCATATCAATGTGAAAGATGACTTTCCTGTTTATATGAGCCGTTTCCATGTGACATCCTCCTTCTGTTTTAATGGACAGCTTCTTTAATCAGCGCGAGCACTAACCGGCTTGTATTCTCCAATTCACTGACCGACATTCTTTCTCTGGTTGTATGTATATGCTCATAGCCGACAGCAAGATTAACTGTTTGAATGCCCTTACCGTTAAGCACATTCGCATCACTACCGCCTCCACTTTTCTTCAGGCGAGGTTTCTTATCGATTGATATGATCGCACGTTGTGCAAGTCGGACCAGATCATCTTCAGCATCGAAATGATATCCCGGATACATAAAATTCGACTGAACATCGGCCCGTCCTCCCATGTATTCAGCCGTTTTTTGAAAGGCTTCACCCATTTTCTTTACCTGTTCATCAAGTTTTACTTTAACAAGCGATCTGGCTTCAGCAAGTATCTGCACATAATCGCAGACTATATTCGTTGAAGTCCCGCCTTCAAATCGGCCAATATTCGCCGTTGTATCCGGATCAATCCGTCCAAGCGGCATTTTTGAGATCGCTTTTGCGGCCATGGTAATGGCCGATAGACCCTTTTCCGGAGCAACACCTGCATGGGCCTGCTTTCCAAAGAGCCCGACTTGAAATTTGGTTTGGAAAGGTGCCGCAACAATGATGTCACCGACAGGTCCACTGCTGTCTAATTCAAAACCATATTCAGATCTTATCAGCCGGGTATCCAGTGCTTTTGCCCCCAGAAGTCCTGATTCCTCGCCTGCTGTAACAATAACCTGTAACTGAGCATGTGGTATATCCTTCTCCCGGATAACATAAAGGGCTTCGATTAATGCAGCCAGTCCGGCTTTATCATCCGCTCCCAGAATCGTTGTTCCATCAGACACAACATAACCGTCTTTTATCGTCGGATGAATCTTTTTCCCGGGAACGACAGTGTCCATATGACAACCGAAGAAAATGGATGTACCTTCGGCTGTACCAGGAAGTGTACAGATCAGATTCCCTGACTGATGCCCTGTTATTTTTCCTGCCTGATCTTCCTCAACACGTAAACCTAAGTCAGAAAATTTATGTTTCAGCAGATTGGAAATTTTCTTCTCTTGACCCGTTTCTGAATCCGTTTTAATCAGTTCCAGGAATACTTTCATTAAACGTTCCCTTTTGATCAATCGTATCACCTTTCCAAAAGCGATATTTTTTTATCTTCTTCTTTTCATTTTATCATATCAAAGTCTGAGATTCAGTTCGTGACAACATTGAAAAAACCGGCGCATACAGGTTATAATAATTTGAGTTGAGATCATTGATAAGGAAAGAGAATCAATTATGCAGAAAAAACTATTTAAAATGGTCATCTATGTGATGATCGGTGCTCTGTTACTGTCAACAGTAGCAGGAGTCATTGTTGCACTGGCCGGATCTTTCGGATAAGTATCAGGGCAAACCTGCCTCATCCGTCCCCATTTTAAAAAATCTGACCGTAACCGTCGTCCCTTTTCCAAATGTACTTTTTACATCTATCTTCCCGTGGTGTACATCCACGATCTTTTTTACTATGGAAAGCCCCAGGCCGTTCCCTCCTGCTTCCCGGTTACGTGACCGGTCGGCTTTATAGAACCTTTCAAACAGGTGCAGCCTTTCTTCCTCACGGATTCCGATACCATCATCCGAAATGCAAAAGACAGTCATATTCTTTTTTTGAAATAAGTGAATGGATATGTGCCCGTCAACGTGTGTAAATTTCAAGCTGTTCTGGATCAGATTTGTCCAGACCTGTCCCAACAGGTCACCATCAGCTGTAATGGTGACAGGATGAAGCTGAATATTCATGTGTATCTTTTTCTCCGTCCATTGCGGCTCAAACGGGAGCAGGGCGGATCTGATCTGTCGATCAACCCTGTATGGCTTCATCGTAACCGGATGCCTGCCACTTTCAAGAGACGTCAGTTTCAGCAGATTATCACTCAGTTTTGACAGTCGGTCACTTTCCGTTAAAATAATATTCAAATAATGATGGCTTTTCTCTGCAGTTAAATTATTGTTCTCAAGTGCTCTTGCAAATCCTTTTATAGAGGTTAATGGTGACTGAACCTCATGGGAGATGTTTGAAATAAATTCCTGCCGAAGACGTTCCAGCTGCCCCAGTTCTCTTGCCATATAATGCATATTGTCGGCCAGCTGAATAAACGGATTATTTTTTGAAGGAGGACCCGGAATAAAATCCGGCAAATCCAGATGAATTTCGAAATTACCTTTAGCCATTTGCTGCATGGCCTGAATCATCGCCTGAAAATAATTTAATTTTCTGGGCCTGAGAATATATCCGATCAGGATACAGAGGGCAGAAAACAGGGAGATGCCCAGTATTGAGCTCACGATATGATGAAATAAAGGATGAAGCGATACGTCATAAGTTACGGCGATCCATCCGATGAAAAAATAAAATCCGCCCCAAAATATACTGAGTATCGTTAAAAGGGTACAAATGAATATGAAGATTCTTATATATTTCATCAGCACTCTTCCAGTCTGTAACCGAGACCGCGTACTGTTTTTATTTGAAAACCGGTATTCGGTCCGGAAAATCGCTTACGCAGTCTCTTAATGTGAACATCAACCGTTCGTTCGTCCCCTTCGTAATCATAACCCCAGATCTTTTCAATCAGGTCATCTCTGGTATAGGTGCGCCCCGGTGTGCCCGCCAGCATAAAAAGTAATTCAAATTCCTTCAGAGGCAGTGTCAGGATTCGGTTACTCAACCTGACCTCATAGGACTTCCGATCCAGTGTGATGTTCCCGATATGAATGGACTGTGAAACTGAAACCTGGTAGCGTCTGAGCAGTGCCTTAACACGCATCACCATTTCTATCGGTTCAAAAGGTTTAACGAGATAATCGTCCGCCCCCAGGCGAAATCCTCTGACTTTCTGCATCGTCTCACCCCTGGCAGTAAGAATCAGAACAGGAATCTGATCACCGGAACCTCTCACCTTTTTACATAGCGTCCAGCCATCCATGTGTGGCATCATGATATCGATGATCATCAGACCGATGGCACCAGCCTTAAGAATGTGAAGGGCCTCTTCTCCATTACTCGCTTCGATACACGCCATCCCTTCATTCTGCAGGAAAACCGTAACGAGTTCTCTAATATTCGGATCATCATCAACAACCAGAATTTGATTCAATCAGGACACTTCCCCTTTTATTTACAGGTCTATGTATCATCATGTCAGACTAATATGAACATCATATTACATGCCTGATGATTATTTCTTCTAATTTAATAGCGTACAATTTTTCAATGGTTCGATCAAATGCAAAGTCATCAGTTCAGCAATCATGATCAGCAAATATAGAAAATATATAAAGAAAAACTTGCGCAGCCAGGCTACTGGCGCCGGATGAGCCCTGGCTGCCTTTATAATCCATTAAAAAACCACATTCTGCTCCAGCTGGCAGAATGTGGTTCATGTGGGAATATGGATTAATATATAGGTGTATTTTCAGGTGAAATATTTTCCAGGCGTTCCTTGATCCGGGCCAGAAATTGACCAGTAATCAGTCCGTCAAGAACCCGATGATCAATCGATATACACAGATTTACCATATCGCGGATGGCAATCATGTTATTCACAACAACTGGTCGTTTGACAATTGACTCAATGGAAAGAATGGCTGCCTGCGGATAGTTGATGATAGGCTGGGATTGGATGGAACCGAAAGATCCGGTATTATTTACGGTGAATGTCCCGCCCTGCATATCGTCCGGTGTCAGTCTGTTTTCACGTGTACGCCTGGCAAGGTCGTCAACAGCAGTTGCCAGTCCTTTAATACTCAGTTCATCGGCATGCTGAATCACTGGAACATAAAGCGCATCGTCCGAGGCAACAGCAAGCGAAATATTAACGGACTGCTTTTCAATGATTTTGTCTCCTGCCCAGGTACTGTTCATGCGCGGATACTCTTTTAAGGCAGCAACAATCGTTTTGATAAAGAATGGAAGAAACGTCAGCTTTGCGCCTTCCTTTTTATGAAAAATATTCTTGACCTGGTTCCTGTAGTTAACCAGGTTGGTGACATCCACCTCGATCATGGTCCATGCATGTGGAATTTCATGCTTGCTGCGAACCATGTTATGCGCTATCGTTTTCCGGACCGCAGTCAGGGGCACATCGATATCTCCGGGATCACTTCGTACCGGCGAAGCAGACACAACCTTCTGTCCCTGGGACGGAGCAGTTGAAAAACTTTGCGCCATTTTTTTCTCAGGCAATGGGCCTCTTTTTTCATCCGTTTTTGAAGTGATATATTTTTCGACGTCTTTACGGGTAATTCTCCCGCCTCTTCCACTTCCGGTCAGTTGTTCCAGTGCCACATCGTTATCCTGTGCCAGTTTGAGTACGGCTGGAGAATAGCGTTTTTTCATCGTGCCATCTTCTGGTTTTCCATCAGTTCCCGCGGATGAAGATCCTTCTTTCAGCTGTTGCCCGGCAACTGTACCTTCGACCTCTATCGTACAGATTGGCTGTCCAACCGGAAGCGTATCTCCCTCATCAACGAGCAGGGCTGAAATGGTTCCGGAGAAACTCGAAGGGATTTCAGCATTTACTTTATCTGTTGTCACCTCAGCAATGGGGTCATACTTACTGACTTGATCCCCTGCGGAGACGAGCCACTGATTGATTGTTCCTTCTGTAACGCTCTCTCCGAGCTGAGGCATTTCCATTTGTCTGGTATTCATCTTATCTCTCCTTTCCCTCAAAATTCCGCCAGATCGCGGATCCTCTTTTCCACTTGCTCAGGATTCAGTAAAAACCGTTTTTCCAGCGGCGAAGCATATGGCATAGCCGGAACATCAGGGGCAGCAAGGCGCTGCACCGGTGCATCCAGATCAAACAGACAGTGTTCGGCGATGATGGCTGCAACTTCACTGATCACACTGCCTTCTTTATTATCTTCTGTAATAAGGAGAACTTTCCCCGTCTTTTTCGCTGCATCGATGATGGCTTCCTTGTCCAGAGGATAGACCGTACGAAGATCGAGAATGTGAGTAGATATGCCTTCTGTTTCTGCAAGCTTTTCTGCTGCCTGAAGAGCAAAATGGACTGCCAGACCATAGGTAATAACGGTCACGTCATGCCCCTCCCGTTTCACGTCCGCCTTACCAATCGGCAGCACATAATCCTTATCCGGCACTTCGCCTTTGATTAAACGATAGGCGCGTTTATGTTCAAAAAAGATCACTGGATCATTATCGCGGATGGCAGCCTTCAACAATCCTTTTACATCGTATGGGGTTGAGGGCATGACAATTTGCAGCCCGGGTACGTTGGCAAAAATGGCCTCCATTGACTGTGAATGATAAAGCCCGCCATGTACACCCCCGCCATAAGGTGCACGGATCGTCATCGGTGCCGTCCAGTCATTGTTGGACCGGTAACGCAATTTCGCCGCTTCTGATATAATCTGATTGGTCGCCGGTAACATAAAGTCGGAAAACTGCATTTCGGCAACAGGGCGCAGTCCGTACATCGCTGCTCCAATACCCACACCAACAATTGCTGATTCAGCAAGTGGCGTATCAATGACCCGTTTTTCCCCGAATTCATCATATAATCCTTTCGTCGCCTGGAAGACGCCGCCTCGTTTGCCGACATCTTCACCCATGACGATAACATTCTCATCCCGTTCCATTTCTTCCTTAAGTGCCTGTGTCACTGCTTCTATATATGAAATGACTGCCATCGTTGTCCCCCCTCAGTCCTTTTCCTCATATACGTCATGCATCAGGGTATCCGGCGCAGCAAACGGGGCCCTTTCCGCATAGTCTGTCGCATCATCAATTTCTTTCCGAATCCTTTCTTCCATCTCTTTCTCTACATCTTCAGTCAGTATATTGAGCTTACGAAGATAGGAAGCAAACGTCAGTACGCCATCATATTTTTTATGTTTTTCTACCTCATCTTTTGTCCGGTAAGTCATATCATTGTCATCACTTGTATGCGGCGTCAGTCTGTAGCAGTCAGCTTCCAGAAGTGATGGTCCCTCTCCACGGTGGGCACGATCCGCCGCTTCTTTAACAGCCGCATAAGCAGCCAGAGGATCATTACCGTCAAATGTTTTGCCGAACATGCCGTATCCGGCAGCCCGGTCGGAGACATGTTCACAGGCCAGCTGATGCTTCAGGCCAACGGAAATCGCATAGTGATTATTTTCACACATAAAAATGACCGGGAGTTTATGTACACCGGCAAAATTACAGGCTTCATGAAAATCTCCCTGATTGGAAGACCCTTCACCGAATGTCACAAAGCTGACAACGTCATCCCCTTTAAGTTTTGCAGCAAGGGCAATACCGACTGCATGAGGATTTTGCGTTGTTACCGGTGAAGAATGGCTCAGCATCCGTAATTTTCTATAACTGAAATGCCCGGGCATCTGTCTGCCGGACGAATTCGGATCCTCTGCTTTTGCAAAATTATTCAACATCATTTCCTTAACTGTCATACCCCATGCAAGCACAAAACCATAGTCCCTGTAGTAAGGAGCGACATAGTCTTTCTCACGATTCAGGGCTAAAGCCGCACCAACCTGTGCCGCTTCCTGTCCCTGACAGGAGACGACAAAAGGGATCTTTCCGGCACGATTAAGCAGCCAGAGCCGTTCATCTATACGCCGGGCAGTCAGCATAATTTCGTACATTTTTAAAACATCCTGATCGGAAAAACCAAGCTTATGATGACGATTTTCCATAACTCGTTCCTCCCTGTTTACTTGAATCATATATGAATCGCCTTCCCATCTGCGGCAAGAGCCGCTTCTCCGATAATCTCCGACAAAGTCGGGTGCGGGTGAATGGTTTCTGAGAGTTCCCATGGTGTTGCGTCCAATAGTCGGGCAAGAGAAGCTTCGGAGATTAGATCCGTTGCGTGCGGCCCAAAGATATGGACGCCAAGAATGTCGTTGTTCTCTTTATCTGCGATAATTTTGGCGAACCCTTCCGACTCACCATAAACCAGGGCTTTGCCAATTGCCCCGAATGGAACTTTGCCCGTTTTAATGACATGTCCTTCTTTTGCCTCCGCTTCTGTCATGCCGATTGAGGCCGCTTCAGGACGGGTATAAATGCACTTTGGAACAAGCAGTGGATCAAGCAGAGTCGGCTGACGGCCCGAAAGGTGTTCCACGGCAATCATTCCTTCACGCGCTGCGACATGCGCCAGCTGAAGCCCGCCGATGACATCGCCGATCGCATAAATATGGGACTCTTTAGTCTGACCGCAGCTGTTCGTTTGAATATACCCTTTATCCGTCTCAATGGAAGTATTTTCCAGTCCTATATCTTCTGTATTTGGGATCCGGCCAACAGAAACAAGCATCTTTTCCGCATGGAATGCTTCCTGCCTGCCATCCACTTCAGCTTTTACAGATAGATCATTTGTTATCTTTAATGTTTCCGGCAAAAGCTTTGCGCCAGTCACAACATGAATCCCCCGCCTTTTGAAATTTCTCTCCAGAGCCCGTGAAACATCATCATCTTCAGTTGGGACGAGATGGTCAGTATATTCAATCACGGTCACCTCTGCACCAAAATCGGCGAGCATCGATGCCCACTCTGCTCCGATAGCCCCACCGCCGATGATCATGATGGATTCAGGACAGGATTTAAGTTCAAGCGCATCATCAGAAGTCAGAATCCTTTCACCATCCATGTCAAGTCCTTTCAGTGGGCGTGGACGTGACCCAGTTGCAATAATGACGTTCTTTGAGGTCAGAATTTCATTTTCCCGGTCATCGTTGTATGCAACAGAAATCGATCCCGAAAGCGGGGAAAAAATAGACGGTCCCAGCATACGCCCGTAGCCGGTGAATACATCTATTTTTCCCTTTTTCATCAGTTGCTGAACCCCTTTGTGAAGTTTCTCAATGATCTGATGTTTTCGCTCCTGAATCCGGGAAAAGCAAAGGATAGATTCTGGTACGTCCACACCGTATGAACCTGCGTTTTTAATCGTTGCATAAACCTCCGCGCTCCGCAGCAGAGCTTTTGCAGGGATGCAGCCTTTGTGCAGGCAGGTGCCGCCGAGTGCGTCTTTTTCGACAATCGCTGTTTTTAATCCGAGCTGGCTGGCACGGATAGCAGCGACATAACCGCCGGTGCCACCTCCTAATAGTACCAGGTCATAATTTTTAGCCATAAAAAAAGTCACTCCCTCTTACTTCTTTATCATACGTATAGAGTGCCTGCAAAGTTTCAAACGCTTAGTTTATCTTCTGTTACTTTTATATAGTTTACTCTTCTTCAGATTGAGAAACAATCTTCTTTCATCCCGCATGAACGGGCAGCATCCCCCTCAGGGATCATAAGGGTAAACGAACATGCCCGAGCGGGGGATAACCGCCCTGCATGCCCGATGGGTTTAACGAACAATCAGTGAGAGACGAAGCCCCCCCTTACTCTTGACGTTTCACTTTATTGATTTCCTCCGTTCGAAGAAGCAGCGATAACACCGGCAGAGGCCGAAAGGGAAGCGGCCGTCACCGCTTCCTGAACACGGATCAGATGGTCAGCCAAAACAATCAGTCCGGTATCTGCTTTTTGGTTTGTGCCCTTTTCATTCATGAGCGCACAGATATAAAGATACGACGCTGTCATGAAGTATAAATTTTTATCAATAAACATGCTGAGTTTTTCTTTTTTCAGTTTTTCAGTCAGGTTCAGGACCTCAATTACCGTATGATGTGTCTCTTCACACAGTGCAAGCAGTCCGTATACCGGATAACAGTCTGAGCGAAGCCGGATA
Source organism: Sporolactobacillus sp. Y61 (assembly GCF_040529185.1). Taxonomy (NCBI): domain Bacteria; kingdom Bacillati; phylum Bacillota; class Bacilli; order Caryophanales; family Sporolactobacillaceae; genus Sporolactobacillus; species Sporolactobacillus sp. Y61. The sequence continues at coordinate 2,513,347 of NZ_CP159510.1, forward strand.
TGATGGTCTGAGATCAGATCTTTTATAGATGCGCATTTTTCAACGACCTGCCGATTATAGTGATCGAATAAAGATGCAAACATACAGGCAAGACTTTGAAGAGCATTATTTTTTCTGAAACCAAGCTGCTGAAGGGCAGAAAAATAGTGTTCTTCACGTTCGACAAGGATCGATGCGTTTTCATTAAGTTGAGCAAGAAGAACGACAAGCGTCACATCGCTCTTCTGCGTCAGGACAAAATGTCTTTTTTTTAGCAGCTGGTATATCTGGTCCGCCCTCCCCGGAACATCCTGAAGCTGACTGTCTGATGAACAGGTAAGACATGCGGCTGCGAGATAGGTCTGCTGCGATCTTGAAAAACCGGAATGAATCAGCTTCCGATACATCTCGAAGAAAGACTTTGTTTCTGTTTCTCCATTGTTTTGAAGGATTAACATCGCGCTGATGCAATATCGTATATCCCTGGTCAGAACGCTGAACCAGCCTGATTCCTTTTTTAATTTACTATCTCTCGTTGTAAATTCATCTTTTTCAAAGAGACGACCTGCCGCAGTATATTGAGAGGCTATGTTCAGTAACAGGTTTGCCTGTACCATTCTCAGCGCATGTGAAACACGTTTCATATTCTTTACAAGCAATCCTGTCTCGTTATCCAGATTAACCGGCATAATCACTTCTCCTCCCGAGCTCCATCCTGTGTCTGTCCACCCTTATTTTACCATAAGTGTGCTCAGAACTCTTTTTTTTCGAAAATATGAGTGGACAAGAAGTACGAAATAAGAGACACGAGAAGGGTCAGAATGATCAAGGGTATCACTGGGTGATCGAAAGAAAAGCGAATCACTTCCGGAACAGACTTCTGCAAGTTCATTTTCTGCCAGGAAATAAATGTCCCTGTTGCAATCATTATCGCAAAGAAAAGGCCGATTCCGACCATGGACGCCACCCTGTATCCAAACCTGAAGAAAATCGGATAAAAAATCGATGAAAGGAAAATGCTCAAACAGAGCGACATAATCCCCGTTTCAATGCTCAGAGGGTTTAGAAGATGAAAATTCAAAATAGAGTTGAGCAACAGAATAAGCACCGTACTGCTGATATAAGCGAACACCCACCAGATCAAAATCATCAAATATTTGGAGAGAATCATTGATCGCCGGGTGACAGGCAGACTGATCAGCAGTCGATTATTCCACTTATCCCCTTCATTCGTATTAAAGTTAGAGGCTATGATCATATAGTAGGCGATAAAACCAATCCCTGTGCCGCATAACACGATACCCATAAATTCCGATCCGGTTACGTCATTTCCTGCAGTAATAAAATAGAGCAAAAGCAGGAGCGGTGCCAGATAAGCTGACACTCTTTGTGTGTATATATCTTTTACCATCAGATGAAACATCCTGTACGCCTCCATAACAATAATTTATAGCCGTAATGATAACTGATCAGACAAGCCGTACGACACATCCCCAACCGTTTCATCACGAAGGGAAACACACTAATTTTCCTCACTCATCCATAAAGAAGGTTTATTCTTCTCTTTTTTCACCAGATAGTACATGATTTCTTCAAGGTTTGGCCGCTCAAGGTGAATATTTGATTTTGAAACCAGTGATTGAGCTGTCGCCGTTTCAATAAAGGCTTCAAAACCAAGTGGCGTTTTGTTGAAGGCAATCGGTTTACAGGAGAGAACATCGGAAGCAGCGTTTTTCGGTCCTTTAACAAGTAAATAGGATTCAAGCAGTTCATCGGTCTCCATACTGGCTGCAATCTTCCCATCAAGAATAAAGGTGATATAATCAGCGACCTTCTCCAGATCAGTCGTGATATGCGTCGAGAAGAAAATGGCTTTATTTTCATCCTGAATCACCTCCATCAGGACATCAAGAAGCTCCCTTCTGAACACCGGATCCAGACCGGACGTCGGCTCATCCATAATAATCAGTTCCGCATGATGGGACAATGCGATCGCCAGGGCGAACTTCATCTTTGTTCCTTTTGAAAAATCTTTCATCTTTTTGTCCAGCGGGACATCGAACTTGTCGATATAATGATAAAAAAGCTGATCATCCCATTGCGTGTAAAAAGGTGCGATCACTTTTTTATTTTTATCTGCTGTCAGATGCTCAAAAAACACATCCTGATCATACACAAAACCGATTCTGTCTTTTATCCCCTTCATATTACGGTCCATGGGTTCTCCGAACAGACGGATTTCGCCGCTGTCGATATGCATCAGATCCATGATGCAGCGAATAGTCGTACTCTTGCCAGCTCCATTCGGTCCAATGAAACCCATGATGAATCCCTTTTTCAGAGAAAAGCTGACATCACGAAGTGCAAAATCTTTGAATGATTTGTTCACCTGGCTTAGTTCTAAAATATTCTCCATTTTCATTCACCTCTTCATTTCTCTGATCATCCTGACGAGCTGTTCCTTATCAATGTTGAAGGATTCGCAGTCTCGCACGATTTCACTCAGCCGTGCTCTGACCTCACTCAGCTTTTTTTTACGTAATTGATCCTTATCCTGTCGGCTGATGAACGAGCCCTTACCCGGAATGGTAAAGATATATCCCTCCTTTTCCAGTTCTTCATAGGCTCTTTTTGTCGTGATGACACTGACTTTCAATGTTTTTGCGAGGATCCGGATTGAGGGAAGCGGCTGATGATCAAGCATCTGCCCATTCAGAATCTGAGCTGTGATCTGCTCTTTAATCTGCCGATAGATCGGCTGATCTGTTGTATGGCTGAGAATAATATCCATAGGCAACACCTATCGTATATACTGTATATGTTCAATATATACAGTTAGGCTGATGATGTCAATATCATTTTTACAGCTGGTCTTTACTTACAGCAGAATACCCGGCCATAAATTATTATGAATCTGATACCTGATCGTGCTAAGATATTCTTATTGAGAAGACTGATGAGGTGAACCACATGGAAAGTCTGGAGTGGATGGGGAAAATTACGTTAATGGACGGCATCATTTCCTGCTCCATTATTCTTGTATTTTTTATCATGGTATTTATACTGCAAAAATACATCCCAAATTTATTAACAAAGCTGAGTCGTGGTAAAATCGATGATAAGCTGATTTCAGCTTTACGGAAACCCGTTGTTCTTATTTTAATCACTACAGGAATCTTTCTTGCCCTCTCCTTCCTTCCTGTACCACGAAACTGGCGAACGCTTTTCTCTCTTTTTTACAAATCGATCGCCACTTTTTCTATTGGATGGGGTTTCTATATCCTTTCCGGATCGATCGGAATTTTTTTCAATCACATGGGAACGCGATACGATCTTCAGTTCAATGATATTGTCATCCCGTTCCTGTCCAGAATCGCCAAATTTCTTGTTGTTGTTATGACCCTGTTCATGATTCTTGATCAGTGGAATTATCATGTGACCGGTCTGATTACCGGCCTCGGTATAGGGGGGCTGGCTGTTGCGATGGCTGCCAAGGACACGCTCAGTAACCTGTTCGGCGGTTTCGTCATTATTACCGACGCCCCATTTACCATAGGTGACCTGATCCATTCGGGTAATATCGAGGGATTTGTTGAAGATATTAATTTCAGGTCAACCCGGATCAGAACACTGGATCAGGCACTTGTCACGGTGCCTAATTCCACGCTGGCCAATCAGCCGATCACGAACCTGTCGAAGATCGGAAAACGTCGGGTATATCTGACCATTCCTCTTGATCTTGAAACGCAGGAAAAGAAGGTCGATCTTTGTATTCGCCGTATACGAAAGATGCTCATTCAGGATACGTTAGTAGATCCGGAAGATGTAATGGTTTATCTGGACCAGATTACTTCTTCCGGTATTAAACTGATGGTACACTTTTATGTAAAAACTCCGGACTTTAAAGTATGGATGGAGTCAAAAGAAAAGTATAATTTATCCATTTTGAATATACTGAAGGAGGAAGGCATTGATCTGGCTACAGACCGTTCACGGATAGTATTTGATGCGGCTGAAGAAAAACGGTTTACAGATCGTGAAAAGCAGGAGTCAAATGATTCAGGGGATCGCAGGCGCTCACGTGATCATCATATTTGAAGAAAAAAGGACCGACCGGGAGTATCCGAGTCCTTGTTTTCTGATGACATTCCTGGAAAAAATTCATACTTTTTTAAAAATATAAGCAAAGGAAAGCGGGACAATGCGTTCATCCCCGCTTTCCTTTCTGTTTCATGTCATTTTTCCTGTCGGTACAGTCCCGGATTTTCTCTTGCATTTTCTTCAGATATTTTAATGGAACCCTTGATCTTCTGATATAAAAGATCGGCATTTTCTCCTTCAATGACGAGAAGAATTTCTTTACTTTTAATCATCGATAAATCACGAATAGTTTTGGGTAAATCATTTATAGAAATAGTTTTATCTCCTGATGAAAAATACGCGGTACATTCACTTTTCCTGATAATCTCATACAGGCGAAGTGCATGCCTCAGGGTGAGAGCACTCATGGATTTCATGGGAACTTTGATCGAAACAATCTGTTTTGTCATCGTTAACAATCACTCCTTGCTCATTTTCTCTGCGCACTATTTCCTTTTTATTATAGGTCATTCCTGATGTTGAGAGAAGGTAAAAAATGCCGGTATGTTGAAGAAAAGCCTGCAAAAGCCGGACCTCTGTTGGCTGATCCTCAGTTGCACGTACACCATCGTCCATAGAATGTTACAGGTTTTATCGCATAAAAAGAGGCTTTCCTGTTTGTTTGGGAAAGCCTCTTTCTGGTGAACAACCCTGATGCGCAGAATTTGAATCATTGCATCAGCGAAGTCCCCTTTGCCATCCGACCGTGCTGTAACTGATACATCTTATAATAGAGCCCTTTCTCCTTCAATAAAGACTGGTGAGTCCCCCGCTCCACAATTTCACCCTGGTGAAGGACAAGAATCTGATCCGCGTCCTGAATAGTGGAAAGGCGGTGTGCAATCGCAATTGTTGTTCTCCCTCTGCGCATTTTTTCCAGAGCAGATTGAATCGCTTCTTCCGTTTCTGTATCCACACTCGCAGTTGCTTCGTCAAGCACCAGGATCTTCGGATTGAGGGCCATTGTCCGGGCAAAGGAGAGCAGCTGTCGTTGTCCGCTTGAGAATGTCGCTCCTCTTTCTCCGATTACTTCATGATATTTGTCCGGGAGTTTTTCAATAAACTGATCCGCCTGAACGAATTTTGCTGCCTTTTTCACTGCATCATCAGAAACCTGATGACTGAGCCTGATGTTGTCGGCAACATCACCCACGAACATGAACGAATCCTGAAGAACCAGACCAATCCTGTTGCGCAGTTCATTGTCCGAAAAAGTGGGTAATGGCTTTCCATCGATATATATATCACCATGTATGACAGGATAAAAGCGCATCAACAGATTGATGATGGAGCTTTTCCCGCTCCCGGTATGTCCGACCAGCGCAACCGTTTCACCAGGATTCGCTGTAAAAGTAATATTTTTCAATATGTCCGTTGTACCATCATAAGAGAACGTGACATGTCGAAATTCTACTTTACCCTCTCTGATCGAAGGAGATTCGGTTCCTATTTGTACCGGAGCCATTCGGTCATCATCAAGCAGCCCGAAAACACGTTCAGCCGAAACAAGTGCCTGCTGGAAAATGTTTAACTGCTGCATGATCGTATTGACCGGATCAAAGAATCGATCAAGATAATTTATAAAGGCATATAAAACGCCAATTTGAACAACATGGTCAAATGACTGAATGCCAAAGAAACTGAGGATCATCATCAGTCCGATCAGATAAACGGAATACACGGCGGAGCGAAGCATCAAAGCATTCAGGCGAACACTTTTCAGCATGGCTGATTTATGGTCGGCGTTAATCTTTCCAAATTCCCGGCGCAGTCTTCTCTCCTGACGCATCGCCTGAATCATGGCCATACCCTGGAGGGATTCATTAAGTTTTGCATTCAGTTGGCTGAGCTTGACGCGAGTCGTTCGATAGACTTTCGAACTCAGTTTCCCATATATCCATGTGAGTCCTGTCAGGAACGGCATTAAGATCAGGCAGATGAGTGCCAGCCGTACATCGAGGATAAACATCCCGACAAAAATACCGATGATCATGATCCCGCTGCTGATGAATGCGGAGAGCACACTGACATAAAGCTCCTTGATCGCTTCCGTATCATTAGTGATTCGTGAGACAAGACTTCCGCCTGGAGTCTGATCAAAGAAGGTCAGCCCTAGATACTGAACTTTACTGAAAACGTCTACTCGCATTTTTTGAATTACATTCAGTGCAATCTTCTGAAAAGAGAGAAGCTGAAAATAGTTAAACAGGGCGGAAATGGCATATAATCCAATAAATCCTGCCGCGAGAAGCGTGAGTGGTCCCCAGGGAAAGTGGCGCGGCGTCAAATAATCATCAATAAATATTTTCATGATAATCGGGCCAAAAACATCGGCTGCAGTAGCGATGAGCAGCATCCCGAATGCTAGTGCCAGACTTTTTTTAAAATCCATAAGATACGCAATCAGGCGCCTCATCACATGTTTATCTGCCCGATGCTTCTGTTGCCGGACGAGCTCAGCTCTCATCTGATTTCCCCCCTTCTGTTACCTGTGATTCAAGCTGCTGGTGAGCATACATTTCTGCATACCAGCCGCCCTGTTCTAACAATTCCTCATGATTACCGTGTTCAGTGATAGACCCCTCACTTAAGACAATAATCAGATCCGCATGTTCCACTGCACTGAGCCGGTGAGCAGATATCAATGTGGTCTTGTTTTTACGTTCTTTTTTCAGTGCCTGTAGAATAGCTACTTCCGTTCGTGCATCGACAGCGGATAATGAATCATCAAAAATCAGAATTTCCGGATCTGCGAGGAGTGCACGGGCAATGGAGACGCGTTGTTTCTGCCCCCCGGACAGAGTGACGCCACGTTCACCGACCACCGTTTTATAGCCATCGGGAAAATTCAGAATATCATCATGAATATTGGCTAATTTTGCCGCATGTTCGACTTCGGCTTGTGTTGCCTCCGGCCTGGCAAAAGCGATGTTCTCAGCAATAGTCGCTGAAAACAGGATATGATCCTGAGGGACATAACCGATTGCACTTCTTAATGCATTAAGTGTCACATTTCGGATGGGTACGCCGCCAATTTCAATACTGCCATTCTGCAGATCGAATTCCCGCAGCAGTAAACGGAGCATCGTTGTTTTCCCTGCACCGGTTTTACCCACGATGCCCAGCGTCTCCCCCTGCTTCAGGGAGAACTTTATCCGGTTTAATGCGGGACGATCGTTTCCGGGATATCGGAACGACTGAATGTCATATCGGATATCACCGGTTGGGACAACGGCTGAAGCCCCTTCAATATCCGTTATTTCCGGTTTGACCGCAAGCAGGCGCCTGATCCGGTCGTAAGATGCACTTCCACGCTCGACAACATTAAAGAGAAACCCAAAAGCAAGCATGGGCCAGACCATCCGACCAAGATAGAGTGTAAAACTGGTTAACAGACCTATGGTCAGTGTACCGTTAATCACGAACCCGGATCCAAATGCCAGCGCGAGAAAAAAGCACAGTGCCACAATGAATGTAATTGTCGGATCAAACAGCGAGTCAATTCTGGCAACAGCCAGATTTTTATTCACCACATCTTTGGATGCTTTACGAAACATATTGATTTGTGCTTTTTCTTCACCGAATGCTTTGATTACGCGAACTCCCGATACATTTTCCTGCACTTTGTCATTCAGGCCTGAGAAAGCCTCCTGTGCAGACCCGAACCGTTTATGTAGCTGTGAACCATAATACATGGTCAGGACAACCATGACCGGCATGGGCAATAAAGCGATGATCGTCAGTTTCCAGCTGATCAGTACGGACATGGTAACAATCACCATGGCTCCCATAGTCAGTGAATCGACAAGGGTCAGAATTCCTTCTCCTGCGGCACCCTGCACGGCATTAATATCATTTGTCGCGTGTGCCATCAGGTCACCAATTCTCCTTTTCTGATAAAAGTTTGGAGATAATCTGGTGAAATGTTTATACAGATCATTACGCAGCTGGTTAGCCAGAATGATGGATGAACCAAAGATCAGCTGCCTCCAGATATAGCCTGTGAAATAATAAACAACCCCGACAAGGACCAGAAAAAGGATCCACTTTACGAGCATGATCGGAGTCAGACTTCCGTTTTTCATATCGTCAACAACGATTCCGACGACATATGGCGGGATCAGGGACAGGAAACTGGAAGCCATGAGGAACAGGATTCCAAACAGATATTTATATTTTTCCTGTTTAAAAAACCACCATAAATCAATAAATATTCGCAATGCAACACCCCTCCTGAAACGCCCTTTAAACATTTACACACAAAAAAACCGCAGGAGAAGAACTAACCCTCTTCTTCTGCGGGAAATAAACAGTATCTGACAAATACAGCTACAGTTACGTTTATCTGTTATCCGGGCAGTGGAAAAGAGATGAGTGTCAGCTTATCACCAAATATCTTCATTCTATGGGCACCTGTACCCACGTTTATCTGAATTTTCATGACACTCATCCTCCTCCAACAAATCAATGCTCTCATTATATAATCTAATTTCATTTTAGTAAATAAAAAAAGGGAAAAATCCAAATGGATTTTTCCCTTTTTTTAAATTTAAGCTTAATCAATGGAGATCTGTTTATTTTTCCTGCCAGATACTTCCCTTTTAGGAAGTATGACAGTGAGAACCCCATCCTTAAAAGAGGCTTTAATTTTTTCATCGTCAACATTATCCAGGGCGAATTTCCGGGCATATGAGCCGGAAGAACGTTCCTGACGGATAAAGCTTCCATCCTCTGCTTTTTCGTTCGATTCACGGGTACGCGACGCCTCAATGGTCAGTACACCCTGATCGAAATCAAGATGAATATTGTCTTTACTAAACCCCGGCAGATCGACTTTTACACTGTATTCATCCTTCTTCTCCGCAACATCGGCCGCAAAAGACTGAATACCCGGTGTTCTCATAAAATTACGTCCCCATTCGTCAAACCAGGAAGGCAGGAAATCAAAGAACCCATCATGATTTCTTTTTGTTGGATACAGATTTGCCATCATACATTCCTCCTTGAATGTCGATAGGTCATATGATTCATTTTTCATAGCCCTATCTTTTAACCTCTTTATCATTGCCATCTCTTTACATTCTTATTATAGCCTATTGGTCAAATAAGGTCAATGTTATATTTGACCTTTTTTGACCTTTAGATTTCTCCCGGCTGAAACTTTCTCACCAGTCCGATATAATGGAGAGGATCTCCTACGAAACAGAAAGGACTGTAAAATATGTTGAAAACACTCATCCTGGCTGAAAAACCGAGTGTCGCGCGTGATATGGCCCGCGTGCTCAAATGTCAGCGTGTCAATAAGCATTTCATTGAAGGTGACCGTTACCTCGTGACCTGGGCACTCGGCCACCTGATTGAGCTGAAAATGCCGGAGGAGTACGATATAAGATATAAAACATGGCGTCTGGAAGACCTGCCTGTTATACCGAAAAAAATGGAAACAAAGCCCATCAGGCAAACGAGTGCCCAGTTCCATGCTATAAAAAAGCTTTCAGGAAGAGCCGATCTGAAGGATCTGGTGATTGCGACCGATGCAGGGCGTGAAGGCGAACTTGTTGCCCGATGGATCATTGAAAAAATCCACTGGCGTAAGCCTGTCAGACGACTGTGGATTTCGTCACAGACGGATAAAGCCATTCATGAAGGGTTTCGTAATCTGAAACCGGCAGAGGCATACAATAACCTTTATAAGTCGGCCGTTTGCCGTTCGGAAGCAGACTGGCTGATCGGACTGAATATTTCTCGTGCTCTGACGACGAAATACAATGATTCACTGTCTGCCGGTCGGGTTCAGACTCCCACTCTTTCCATGATTATTCATCAGGAGAAGAAAATTAAAGCCTTCCATCCACAGCCCTTCTGGACCATCAGTGCAGCAGTCGGAAGCTTTACCGCGACATGGCAGAACGGCAGTCAGACGAGGATCCTGAATCAGGATCGGGCAAATAAAATCATTCAGAAACTGAGCGGAAAGAAAGCCACTGTTCGGCATGTCATGACAAAGAAGAAAACAGAACGCCAGCCTCTTCTCTACGATTTAACCGAATTACAGCGCGATGCAAACAGAAAATTTGGTTATTCGGCCCGAAAAACACTGAATATCCTTCAGGTTCTTTATGAACGATATAAAATTGTGACCTATCCGCGGACAGATTCCCGTTATCTGACTAAAGACATTGAGCCTACAATGCGCGAGCGGCTAAAAGCTATTTTGTCTGCCTATAGTGGCGAAGTCAGACCGATTCTTCACAAAAAAAACACGCACGTTCGGGCTTCTTTTGTCTTTAATGATCGTAAAGTTGGCGATCACCATGCGCTGATTCCAACTGAAGAACCGGTTTTCATTCAGGATTTATCTGAAGATGAAGTGCATGTGTATGATCTGATCATCAGACGTTTTCTATCCATTTTTTATCCTGAACGGACATACATGCAGATGCGGGCAGAACTCAGCTCTTGCGGAGAAACACTCGTCATCAATCAGACTCTGGAAACAGATCCTGGTTTTACCGTGCTTTCCCATAATCACAGAAATGAAGTCAATCAGCCTGCGGATACGTTAAAGCAGGGGGACGAACTGCCTGTCCTCGACCTCCTGATTCATCATAAAATGACCGAGCCACCGGCAAGGCTTTCAGAAGCAGACCTCCTGACAAAGATGGAAAAATTCGGGCTTGGGACGCCGGCAACACGTGCAGATATCATTGAAAAACTGATTCAGTCTGAATCGATCAGAAGAGAGTCGGGTGGCCGTCTGGCTCCGACATCAAAAGGACAGCAACTGATCCAACTGGTAAACCCGGATCTTAAATCCCCGGATCTGACTGCCAGATGGGAACGTGAACTGGAGAACATTGCCAGAGGCTCAGGAAATCCTGATCACTTCATGAAAGAGATCAGAAATCAGACAAAACAGCTCGTACAGGAAGTCCGAACGAGCGACAATACGTATAAAATACAGAATCTGACTAAAAAAAAATGTCCGCAATGCGGATCACCGATGAAAGAATCCCGAGCAAGGGACGGCGGCCGCATCCTGATCTGCATCAACAGGGCATGCCATTATCGAAAGAGAATGGATCCAAAGCTATCCAATCACCGTTGTCCACACTGCCACAAGAAGATGGAAATCCACAAAGGCAAAGCAGGTGCATACTTCCAGTGCCGGACATGCGGTATTGTAGAAAAAGCAGAAAACATCGGAAAAAAAATAAATAAACGTGAAACACGGCGACTGATGAATAAAATAAATAACAAAAATGGATCATTTAGTAACAGTCTGGAAGATGCATTAAAAGCCGCAATGAAAAAAGAGCAGGAATAGTTTTTCTGAGCCCTTTCCCTGTAAAAATTTTGTACTTTCTTATCGTATAAAAAAAGAGAAGCCCACAGGCTTCTCTTTTTTTATGCTCATGCATGAACCTGCACCGCACGTTTCAAATGTGGCATATTACTGAAAATAATCTCTGCAAGCGCATGATAACCTTTAGAGGTTGGATGCAGTCCATCCTCGTTTATCAGATCGGAAAAATTTCCTTTTAATTTGAATGCTGAACGGATATCCACACAAGGAACATTGATCTTCTTTACCAGATCCTTAAGTGCACGGTTATACATGCCGTGCCAGTGTTCAATCCCTCCGCACCATCCAATCCAGTGACCGATGGCGTGACTGTAATGCTTCATCAGTGAGCGATAATAGCGTACCGGATCAAGTGGCAGCAGACTGAGGATAACAGGAACTGCCCCTGCTGAGGCAATTCTTTCTACTATCACTCGGATATTCGATAAATAGTGATCAAGGGGTACGATGGGAATGTGCTCTTCATCAGGCAACTGAGCAACCTGATCCCATCTGAAGTTGCAGTCGTTTCCCCCAATATTAATCAGCACCAGATCCGGATGCAGCTGCAGGACATCTTTATCCAGTCTTTTCACCAGAAGATCGGAGTTATCATTAAACACACCTTTGTTGATCACTTCATCATCCTCACCGAGGAAACGCTGCAGCAGTGCCGGATAATTATCTTTGATAATCCTGAATCTTCCGCGGGCACAGGTGATCCCACGCGTCACGCTATCACCAAAACAGACAATCCTCAATATATATTCATCTCCTGGACCTCTACGCATTCCTTAAGTAACCGGGCAAGCGATAAAGGAACTATTTATTATATAGTAACAAAACAGCAACCCTTTTTACAGAAATTACGGGATTTGGTTCTATTTTCTTACAGTCATACTTCTGTCTGACCTGGCTTGGACTTTTCGATAGTTCCTTTTGAAAATCTGATAGACCACCTCGGCAAAGATCAGGCCCATAGCAATAGCTCCTGACAGGATCAATGCTTTCCCGGCGAGATGAAGCGCAAGATTATACTGATCCCCGACCGCCTGCTTCATCACTGTATAAGTCAGCCCTCCGGGAACGAGAGGAATGATTCCTGAAACACTGTAGACGATGACAGGATTTTTAAACAGCCGTGCAAATACCTGACTGAGTAAGGCAATAACAAAGGAAGCAGCAAAGGTTGCAGCAAAGTCATTGCCATTCCACTGATACCCAAAAAAATAAATGAGCCAGGCAATCATACCGATCAATCCACCGTGAATCAAGGGTTTCCGGGGAATATTATAAATGATCCCAAAACCGCACGTTGCAAGAAAACTGGTTACCGACTGAACGACAAATGTCACGGTTGCAGACATCATAGTGAAGCGCCCCCGTTCAGGGCCAGACAGAAAGCAACACCAATGCCTATGGCAAAGGCAGTGAGGCCGGCCTCTGCCGTCTTTGACATTCCGGACATCAGATCTCCTGCCATGATATCCCGAACCGCATTTGTAATGGGAACGCCCGGTACCAGGGGCATGACTGCTCCAATAATGATCTTGTTCAGTTCCACGCCTATCCCCAGTCTGATACTGAGCACCGCAATCAAACCCACAATAATTGAAGACATAAATTCAGAGAAAAATTTAATTCTTGTCAGACTGTGAAAATAGATCATACCTGCCTGACCTGCGCCACCGGCAATGAATGCAGGAATGACATCTTCCCACCTGCCAAGAAACATCAGGAGAAAGCTGCTGCTGGCCACTGCTGCTGCCAGTATCTGCATCCAGATCGGATAAGCTCGATCAGAATGGTCAATTTTCCTGAGCCGGCTATGTAGTTCAGATAAACCAAGATATCCTTTATCAACTTCCCGCGACAGGCTGTTCACCCGTGTCACCTTTCGAAGATTTGTTCCCCGGTGTCTGATCCGAATCATTTTCGTGACATCCTGAGCTTCAATAGAAAAAATGATCCCGGTTGGTGTGACAAAGCTCTGTGCTTCTTTTTCCAGAAAATTTCCTGCTATTCTGTTCATTGTATCTTCAACCCGGTATGTCTCCGCCCCGCTCTGAAGCAATATCTTTCCCGCCAGGATACAAACAGAAGCTACTTCATGAATCATGCCGCTGTTTTCCCCTTCGACCCTTTTGGATTTCAGGAAACCATTCATTCTCTCGATCTTCTTTCTCTGTAATAATGACGCAACAACATGCCTGTAAAAAGAGATAATTGCCAAATTTTGCGACAGCCGGCAATTCATAGCATTCTAATAAGTAAAATCATTATAATATGGTTCGCAGAAGGATAACAAGACCTTCACAGAGTTTTTACAGATGAAAATGTGAAACAGAAAAAAAAGCATGATATAATGAACGGGTGTAGAGATTCATCGGGTCTGTCATACCATGCCGCTTGACGTCGATGAACGTGTAAAACAAAAGAATATCGCCAATACTTTGAATGAATGTCTGGTAAAACAGGAAGGCGAAGATATCGTCGAAATACACCGTAACTTTCCGGCGATCCTTTTTGAAAAAATGAGAGGAGTGATTTTACCTGATGGTTAAACTTGTATTAATCCGTCATGGACAAAGTGAATGGAACCTGGAAAACAGGTTCACCGGATGGACTGATGTTGACTTAACGGAAAAAGGTGAACAGGAAGCGACAGAAGCCGGTGAAATTCTGAAAAAAAACGGTTATACCTTTGACTTTGCCTTTACATCAGTACTCACAAGAGCTAATCACACGCTCTGGAATGTGCTTCATGCATTGGACCTCACCTGGATTCCTGTAAAACATACCTGGCGTCTGAATGAACGCCATTACGGTGCTTTACAGGGCCTGAACAAAGCAAAAACAGCAGAAAAGTACGGTAAGGAACAGGTACATATCTGGAGGCGTTCTGCTGATGTACGGCCACCTGCTCTTGAAAAAACAGACGAGCGCTATCAGGCACAGCTTCACGATCCAAGATATGCTGAACTGTCTGAAGCTGAACAGCCACTCACCGAAGACCTTCTGGATACGGTTGACCGCGTTCTGGTTTACTGGAATAAAGAAATCGCTCCAAGAATTAAAGAAGGTAAGAAAGTGGTTATTGCAGCACACGGTAACTCGCTGCGCGCACTGGTTAAACATCTTGATCAGGTTCCAGCCGATCGTATTATCGGACTGAATATTCCTACCGGCACACCGCTCGTTTATGAGCTGGATGAGAATCTACAGCCGCTTAACAGATATTATCTTGGTGCAGACGGACCACTTGATAAAGAAGTACTTCCATCTGCCGAAACAAAATAATATCATCTTCTCAGGCACTTCCGTGTTAATGGAAGTGCCCTTTTCTTTATATAGTCAAAAATTCTATGGATGATCGTGCAGAGAAAACGCTGGCTCAACCGGCAAGTTTTTCTTCATAAAGACATCTGGAAAACCTGCTGATCGATAACCAGATTCCTGTTTTCGGAGAATTAAAACGCTATGAAAAAAAAGAAACAGTCTCCAAATAAAATGGAGACTGACACGTTCGCCATACCCGTCCGGCCATCATCCCCGGTACGGATGCTACATTCATTTCCGGTAAGGGCAGACCGGAAATATTGTAGTCGGAACGCTCTGATTATAGCTGGGTAAAAAATCCTGAGTGCAAATTGATGGGCAAATCAAAATCATCTACAATCAAAATTGTAACCCTTTTCAGTACATATGTAAAGGCTCTCATATTGATTTATTTATCTTTTCCTGCAAGAGTCGTCATATTGACCATGGATTCAGCCCATTTTGCAAACTGGAAAAGACATCTGTCCTGAAGATGGCCGGCGATACATTGCATGCCGACCGGCAGACCTGCTCTTGTCCGGCCTATTGGCAAAGAACAGGCAGGTTCTCCAGTAAGGTTGACAGGACTTGTCATCATCCAGTCGGATTCGGGATTAATCGGTTGCCCATTAACCGAGGACGGCCCTTCCTCATTATAGGGGTAAGCCACAGCAGCAAGTGTCGGAGAAATGAGCACGTCGAAGGATTGAAACTGTTTCTGAAACATACGCCACAGATAAGTCCTGTACGCGTTCATTCCCAGATATTCTTCAACCGTGGCATCCTCTCCTCTGTGAATCATTGAAATCAGGGATGCCGATAATTGGTCTTTGCAGTCACGCATCATTTTTTTTGATTGAACGGCCAGTCCAATCATCCAGAGGCGATTGAAATACCGGACGTAATCGCTCAGATTCTTTTTCATTTGAATATCGGCGGGCTCGACAATTGCCCCTTCTTTTTCCAGTTTATTCAATGTCGTGTGAAAAATCTGTCGTATCTCTTCATCAACAGAATACATGCCAAAATCCAGGGTATAACCGACACGAAACGGCCGTTTTCTTTCAGTCAGCGTACTCGTGACAGAAGGCGTCAGCGGGTCCAGTGAAAAGGGATCCCATATTGACGGTCCCTGTATCACATCAAACATTAACGATGCGTCGTACACTGAACGGGCTATCGGTCCATAGCTGATAAACGGAACTGTGTTGGAAAAAACACTTTCCGGATGATTATCACAGGGAACTCGCCCAAAACTCGGTTTAAAGCCGAACACGCCACATAAGCTGGATGGAATCCGAATTGATCCTCCTCCATCACTGCCTTCAGCTATGGGGCAGAATCCGGCAGCAACTGCCGCCGCAGAGCCCCCACTGGAGCCGCCCGTACCGTTTTCTAAATTCCATGGATTTCTTGCGGGCGGGAAAATACGACTGTTTGTCGTTCCTTTATGCCCAAATTCAGGTGTGTTCGATTTCCCCAGAATGATTGCCCCGGCTTGCCGTAATCGGGAAACAATCGTCGCATCTCTCTCAGGTACATGATTCTTATAAACCAGACTGCCATATGTCGTTCGAATCCCCCGTGTATTCGTCAGGTCTTTAATGACTACAGGCAGGCCTTCAAGCGCACGCGCTGACCCGGAAGCATAGAGTCGTTCGGAAACAGCAGCGGCCTTCAGGGCCTGTTCTTTATTCAGTGTCACTAAAGCATTTAATTGCGGATTCAGCCGATCCACTCGTTTAAACGCACTTTCTATCGTCTCAACCGGAGACAGTTCGTTCTTTCGATAAAGTTCCAGCATGTCCGACGCCTTCAGACAACATATTTCCACCTGACCACCCTCTCTTCTATTTTTGTTAACTTAATTATTGCATAAGTTTACAATTAACAGTATAGAATAAACCGGCCAGCTGGAACAAGCCTGACCGGGCGATGAATTATCGGTTTGAAAGATCTTTTTCCCGAACAGGGACGGCAGTCTGACTCATGCATTGGCAATGCGCCTGTTCACAGGATTTTTTTAATGCACACGCTGCGCATTTCCCCTTCCGGCTCGTCTGTACAAATCTGACGAGCATCCATCCTGCATAGCCGAAAATCAACATACCGAGAATGATGCTTAATGCCATGCCCATGGTAAATCGCCTCCTTAATCAAATCCCAGTAATAAGCCCGTTCGATAAACGATAAATGTAACGAGGTAGGCCAAGACAATACAATACCCGACCGCAAACCATGTCATTCTGCCGGTTCCGGTTTCCTGTCTGATTGCCGGAACTGTCGACAGGCAGGGCACATACAGCAGAGTGAAAACCATGAAACTATAGGCCTCCAGGGGTGTAAAAGCCTGTTTTATTGACTCTGAAAGGGATATACCTCCTGCCGTATGATAAACAATACCAAGAGTTGAAACGACCGATTCTTTCGCAAGAAATCCGGTTATCAGTGCAGAAGCAGCTTGCCAGCTTCCAAAACCGAGCGGGGCAACGATTGGTGCAATCGCCGTACAAATGATGGCCAGGAAACTCTGCTCAATCGGCACGTGCATTCCGTCAGGTCCCAGATAGGATAGCAGCCATACAAGGACCGTCCCGCCAAGAATAAACGTCGTCGCCTTTTTAATGAATCCCTTAGCCTTATCCCACGTGCTTCTTACAAGCGTTCTCAGATTAGGCACTCTGTATGGAGGCAGATCGACGACAAATACCGATTGAGACGTTTTCATAAATAATGAAAAGAGCTTTGCCATGAGCAATGCGATAACGATGCTCATAGCGTAAAGTGAGAGAACAACCAGTGCCTGATAACGGGCAAAAAACACCCCTGCGAACAGACTATAGACGGTCAGCCTTGCCGAGCACGACATAAGCGGTGTGATCAGAACAGTGAGCAATCGCTCTTTAGGCTGTTCAATCGTTCGGGCAGCCATAATCCCCGGAATATTACATCCGAATCCAATCACAAGTGGAATAAAAGCTTTTCCGTTTAACCCAACCATTTGCATCACCCGATCCATAACGAGTGCAACTCTGGCCATATATCCGGAATCCTCTATCCAGGAGATAAAAAAGAAAAGGACGATGATCTGTGGAACAAAGACAAGAACACCACCTATCCCGGAAATAATCCCGTTCAGGATAACATCTCTTATCAGAGGAACAACACCCAGATTTAGAAGTAAATCGTGAGTCCATTGAGTAAGCGGACCGGCAAAAAAGCCATCAAGTATATCTGATACAGGATTACCAATCCAGTTAAACGTGGCATGAAAAATAAAATACATGATTCCGAGAAATATTGGAATTCCGAGAAATTTATTGGTGACAACCGCGTCAATTCGGTCAGTAGCAGTGTGTGACCTGGTTTCCTGCTTTTGCACAACCTCGGGCAGAATCGTTTTAATAAACTTATTTCTCTGACTGCGCATCCAGCCGGAAACCGTTGTCCCGTGTTCGGTCTGAACAGTTGTCTGAAGTTTCTCCCTGATCGATCGTATCTTCTCATACTGAGGAAAACGTCTTGCATAGGCTTCAACCGCCTGATTACCGTCAAGGAACTGAACAGCAAACCAGCGTCTGCTGTCAGCCGGCAGATCAATTGCAGACGATATATCTGAAATAGCTTCTTCTGTATTTAAACCGTAATCAATCCGAAATCCGTTGTGGTGATTTTTCACGCCTCCGGTCAGCATGTCCTGAATGACATGGCAGCCTCTTCCCGTGCGAGCAACAATCGGAACAACCGGAACGGACAGCTTTTCAGCCAGTCGCTGCGGATCGACATGGATTCCCCGATGCCTGGCAACATCCATCATATTCAATGCAATGATCACCGGATGTCCAAATTCAAGCAGGTCAATCGTCAGATTGAGATTTCTCATCAGTTGTGAGGCATCGATAATGTTTAAAGCTACTGTAAACGATTCATCCAGCAGAAAAGAAGCAACAACAGATTCGTCTTTTGATACAGGTGACATGGAGTAAATGCCGGGTAAATCAATAAGCGAACCTGCGTGGTCTTTCAATCGACCTACTTTTTTTTCAACCGTTACGCCACTCCAGTTTCCGACAAATTCATAAGATCCGCAGAGAACATTGAATAAAGAGGTTTTCCCTGTATTCGGGTTTCCAAAAAGTGCAGCCCTCAACTCTGTTCACACTCCACGAAGATGGATCTGGCTTCATTGAGCCGGATACCTACACACTGGCCACATGTTTCAAACATGCATGGGCCTCCGAATGGTAATAGTGCTTTGCAACAAACGACTTCACCTTCACTGACACCAAGATCCATGAGACGTCTGCGAGCCACTTGATTTATTTTCGACAAATCAATAATTTTTGCTTCCATTCCCGGTTTCAAATCAGCCAAAAACATGACCATGCCCCCCGGTCTTACTTCATTTTTTTGATAATGATAATTGTTATCAGTTAAATTTTAAATCAAATCCCCCACCGTGACAATGGATAAAACTGAAATATTTATTTTTACTTCTTGTGATTTTTGATAAAATACTGACTTTCATGACATGATTGTTTAAAAGATAAAATGTTTTCCTAAACCTGAATTATTCATAGCAGCTTATTTTCTATGGTTTAGGTGGTAATTTCGCAAAGGATTTTACAGATTTTTACTAAGCGAACAACTTAACGATGATTTTGAATGCCTGTTGGCCCGCATGGAACATGCGGACAGCCATTTTCTCGTTTTCAGGGCAGACGAATCCCGTCGTTTCCAACAGAAATTCTGAATTTTTTAAGATTGATGGTCTGGACACTATGCCAATGCCGGCAACCGATGGATTTGATCCAGCGTCTGCCGGAAGGCCTTTTGGTAAAGACAGTGACTGCAGAGTCGGAAAATGAGCGAACGGCCGGAATGAACGAGCCTGCCGGCAATCTTGATCAGGCGAAGGCGCACAGTATCCATACAAAGCCGCTTCTTTTTAGCGGATTTCGGCAGACAGAGCAGGCGAAACCCGGCTTCAATATTGCTTGCCAGCATACGAATCTGCAGTTTCACCGCGTTGGCTTCAAAACGGGTGCTGCTCAGCTGATCAAAGGCAAAACCGTTCTTGCCTTCCTTGATCAGGTTTTCCATCGTGCCCCGGTTTTGATAGAATTTAATGACGCGTTTAGCGGGAAGGCTCATATTCGTGACAATAAAGGTCGGTTGGAAAAAGAGCTCACCTTCCGGGCGCTCCAGTTTCACAACAACTCGCCGGGCCTGATCCCAGGAAGCCGCCTGGTACTGAAATTCACGATAAAACACGACTGGAGAACCGACTGGCATGGCGTGCTTTTTCTGACGGGCTTCCACAAGCCGCTGTGCTTTTTCAGCCAACCGGGGGTTGGCCTTCAAACGGATGGCGTAAAAAACCTCTTTTTCCTCACACAAGCTGTACAGCCCGGGAACGGCGAAGCCACTGTCTCCCCGGACGGCCAGATCCTGTCCGGGATTGAGCGAGCGATAGTGTGCCAGCACCGGACGGATAAAATCGACGACACCACGGGAGGTGTAGACATTGCCGGAACGTAGTTCGGCTTTCAGGCAGTAGCCGGTCAGCGAGTCAAACAGGAGAAGCGGATGGTAGCCGGTGTCCTGGTAATGGGCATTGTAGGCCGCGCCTTCCTGATGCCCGGCGGTCTCAAAATTGGCTGAATCCACGTCAAGCACTACCTGCTGACTGGGCCTGAGGGCATAGAGTCGATCCAGGTAAGCTTGATTGACGGCTTCCAGCGATTGAACGGTGTCGGCATCCACGCGTTGATTAAAGCGGGACAGCCGCGGTTGGGAAGCCAGGTGCTTCTTCTCAAGCAGGGTCGTAAATATGGGATCTGTTCCCAACTCATCGGCCTGGTCGTCGGTGTGATAGCCAGCCAGGTGCTGATAGATTTTCTGAATCACCACCTTTGGGTTGGTGTGCCTGGCATGAGTGACCGGATCGTTCACGTACAGTTTTTCCTGGATCAACTCACTGAGGCCAGTCTTTTCATCGAATTCTCGATAAAGTAATAAGCCGGAATCGGAAGAAAGCGCGCCGCCTGAGAAACTGGCTTTAATCTTTTTATTGAAGTGGAACGTTGATTCCTTTACACTGGACATATGAGGAGCCCCCTGTATGTTTGGTTTCGCTTAACTTAATCATACAAGGAATGAGCTCCTTTTTCATTCCCTTTTTTCACTTTTCAGGTGAAAAGTGAAAATCGCTGTAAACCTTGGTGGCTCAACGACAAGCAAAGTTCATACCGCGGGCCATGAATATTCTAGGCTAAATTTTGCATATAAATTTACAAATACCGCATTTAATTTATACTTTTATTGGGAGGATTGGATATGAATGACAGAGCCGGATTGACAGACACAGCATGTGCATACAGGGAGATCCTGGATCATACAAATGATGCAATCATTATTCTTCAGGGAGAACATACGGTTTGGGCGAACAAACCGGCAAGAAAATATTTTGCTGCTACTGAATGGACTGAGGCCAAAGAGATTTTTCTCCCTCATTTTTTAAAAAAACAGGATTTGATGAAACTGCAGAATATCATTCATCATGTCATTTCTTACGGTCAAAAGGAATCGGTTGCCACGATTCGTCTTCCTGTCATTATACCAGACGGAACGGTTATTCAGTCAGAAATTCATATTCATCCATTCACATTTCATCACACACCCCTGGTCCAATTGACAATCAGAGACATCGGAGATATAAAAAATGCTGAACTAAACCTGATGCAATCTGAAAAATTATCGGTAATTGGTGAACTTTCTGCCGGAATCCTGCATGAAATCAGAAACCCTCTGACATCCATTAAGGGTTTTCTGCAATTAATGCAGAAAGATCCTGTACCTGATAAAAATTATATTGAGATTATCCTTAATGAAGTCAACCATATAGAAAATATTGCCACCGGACTGCTTAATTTCACAAAACCTCAGCCGGAGCATTTTGTTAAACTGGAACTTGGCAGCATATTAAAAAATACCCTGTTCTTATTTGAAACCCACGCAGTCAGGAAACATATTTCCTTTGACGTGATCGGTGACGGTGACGCACATCTTATTTTAGGTGATAAAACCCAGATGAAACAGGTTTTTATAAATCTAATCAAAAATGCAATCGATGCTATTGATGATGACGGAAAGATATCCATTTCACTGATATCTGCTGATTCCCGCGAAATCATAAAAATCAGTGACTCCGGAAAGGGAATGCCTTCAACCATCATCACAAAGCTGGGTAAATCCTTTTTTACCACAAAAGTCAGCGGTACCGGACTCGGACTGATGGTCACGTTCAAAATAATTAACAACCATAACGGTAAAGTGTCTATTGAAAGTAAAGAAAACAGGGGAACGACATTCACGTTGACGTTCCCCTGTTACTCCGTTGCACGCCCTTAATTTAAGGGCGTGTCCTTATATTCTTCTATGTATATGTAAATAAAAAAAGCCTCTCAGAGGCTTTAGTGTAAAAGCTTGCCAGTCGGCAAGTTTTACTTCTCTTATTGATGATTTTAAGCACGATAATGGACAATGATCCCCAGCTGTTCGTCAAGTTCCAGTTTTAAAGAGGCTGCGAATGGGTCTGTATGCATCTGGGTATCCAGCCAGAAGCGTACGGCTTCAATAATATTTGAAGCGACAAGGACCTGTCTGCGCCCATTAAACCAGGTTTCTGCCGAGAAACCATAGTCATCATCATACATGAGTTCCACCTTGAATGCTTCAGGTGACGCTGACTTCTTATCGGCCAGAAACAGGCATATAGCGTTCACAATATCCTGTTCCTGAATGATTACCTCCTCCATGGATTACTGTCCTCAGCTCTTCTCTTTTTTGTTCGATTGGTAAAACTGCTTATGATGTAACGAATTAATGCGATAATCGCAACGATCGCAAGAATGTTAATAAGCAATCCGGCCATCATGCCGAACCCGCCGAGGTGAGATAACAGGCTGCCAAAAAGCAGACCCGACAGACCTCCAAAAATCATCCCCTTCATAAACGAACCGCCTGAGAAATTTCTTTGTGAGGTTGCCGTGCGATTCACATTGGAACGCTGCTGCTGCTTATTGCCAAATAACGAATTGGTGTTCGTTTTATTTGAGTTAAACGACTTAACTCCCGAACGGTACCCCTTTGCACTGGCCTGATTGTCATCCTGTTGAAAAACAAAATTACCGGCCGGTGTAAAAATCAGTGCAAGAGCGAGAAACGATGCCAGTATTTTTTTTAACATTTCATTTTGTCCCCCCATTTATTTATAAGCATAGATATCTCCACTTATGATTTACGAAACCGTATCGACGAGGTTTCATCGTTTTTCGTGGAAACGTGTTAATTCCCAGTATTATAATTATTCGAACGATCAACGAATATTTGACGGAACTATGAACAATTTTTATCGTTTTAATGTATCGACTGCCCTTTTCAGTTGCTTCATGGCTTTTTCGACATAGGCATGCGGACATGCCAGATTGATCCGGACAAATCCTGCACCTTCCTCTCCGAATGTGTATCCCGGATTGAGCGCCAGGCCGGCTTTTTGAACCATGAAATTTTGCAGTTCCCGCTTCCCCAGGCGGAGCCTGTGACAATCAATCCATCCCAGGTAAGTGCCTTCCAGTGGAGACATCGACAGCATGGGTAAATGATCTCGAAAAAAGGTGGATACATAATCTGCATTCCTTTTTATGTAATCAAGACATTGATCAAGCCAGGAAGATCCCGACCGGTATGCTGCTTCAGCAGCAATCATGCCTGCTGTATTCGGTTCACTGAGATTGAAGCGTCGAATCTGATTCATGTATTTTTTTCTCAATTGATCATTTGGAATGATGATATTAGAAACCTGCAGGCTGGCAAGATTGAACGTCTTGCTGGGCGCTGTGCAGATAATGGCATGTTGTTGTGCTTCTTCAGACAGACTGGCGAAGGGAATGTGATGGAATCCTTTAAAAATGAGATCACTGTGAATTTCATCTGAAACAACCAGAACATGTGAAGCAGCAGCAAGTTCTGCAACACGCAGTAATTCATCACGGGACCAGACGCGGCCGACTGGGTTATGAGGGGAACATAAGAGCATTAATCTGACGGATGGATCAGACATTTTTCTTTCCAGATCGGTAAAATTCATATGATATCGTCCACGTTCACAGACCAGCGGATTTTCAATAAGTCCTCTCCCCTGATTAATCGCAGCTTTTATGAAAGGAGGATATACCGGCGGCTGGACCAGGATCTTGTCCCCCGGTTTTGTGAACCCGTCGACAATCAGATTCAATGCTGTAACGACTCCCGGACTGTGACAAATCCAGCGTTTTTCTATCTGCCATTCATGACGCCCTTTCATCCATTCTCTGACGGATTCAAGATAACTGTCTGTCCTTTCCGTGTAACCGTAAAGTCCATGCTCCACTCTGCTTTTCAGTGCTGAAGTAACCTCGTCAGGAACACGGAAATCCATATCAGCGACCCACATGGGGAGCAAATCTTTACCGCCAAAAATTCGATCGGCCCCATCCCACTTTATCGAAGCCGAACCCCTCCGATTAATCTGTTCATCAAAGTCATAGCGTTTTGCCATAATCTTGCTCCTTTGCAGCATCTTTTCCCATTTCCTCAGGATGCAGATTCTTCAATTCAACAATTAGCTGATCAATATATGTTATTTTATCACGAATATGGGCTTCTTCTACAGCCAGAGCTGATCTTTGACTCATCAACTGTTCCAGAATATTTTGGATCAAGTGAGAAGATCCGCATCCATATGTTCTTTTCAGTGAAAAAATTTTCTGGATGGTTTTTAAAGACAATCCCATTCGTTGCATGTCTTTTATTGCCTGAAAATCTTCGACTTCCGTCTTTCTAAAGTCTTTAAAGGCACCATTCATTGCCGGCTGAATTAGCCCTAATGCCTCATAATAACGGACTGTGTCTTTCGTTGTCCGGCACAGCGTGACAAACTGACCTGTTTTCAAGTCATTCACTCTCCTTGTTGACATGGGGTCAACCCCGCGGTGTTTAATCAGATTATTCTTTTTCCTGAGGAGGAATAATCATGTTCAGTGGTTCGATATTAATGATTTACGCCCTTATCTGTCTTATCTCATGCTGGACTTTCTGGCAAAAATCAGCTTTAAAGTGGCCGCTTCTCTTATTCTTTTTTACGCACCTGGCTGGCTTTTTTACGGGTTTTCTGCTCGTCAGCCATGAAATCCCGTTGATTATGATCATTCTAGTTATATTAACACTTTTAGCAAGCAGATTTTGTATCGGGTATCTGATTTTTCATCAGGTGCATCCATGGCATCATATCTTCATTGGTCTGATTTTGCTTCTTCCCGTATTGGTCGACCGGCTTTAACCACTTTTTACATAAAAAAAGATGTCCCTCCCATGAGGAAGACACCTTCTTATTCGGTTCGGGTCAGACCAGATCACAGGCTTCGCCCGGCATCCAGTGTGGATCCTTCCCCTCCCATTTGATCAGCGTTTTTGCCTTTGAAAAATCCGATAATGTATAATTTTTCCCATCTGTTGTCGGAAGTGAAAATGAAGGCGCTTTTTCACCAATCTGCAGTGTAAATGCCACAAAAAACCCTCCCCATAACCGTATCCGTTTTTATCGTACCATCGTTTTTTGGAAATAAAAAACTTTTGCAATCGTCAAGGAGGTAAGTAAAATAAATGTGGGTGGCAGAAAAATGTGAGGGAGGGCCGCCGGGCCGGCGGCCCTCCCTCATCTCAAATTTTTCTGATCTTTTAATGCTTTTCACAAAAAGGAGAGCCCCCTTTTGAGTACAATAGAGTTGTCTAAATCTATTGAAAGGGAAGGGACTCTCCATGGATCAGTATAATGAAAATCATGCTTCTTTAAAAGACATTGAGCAGATTTTATTTCGTGCCCTGCAACAGACATTCAGCCGGATCCTCTATCAACTTTTGGTGAACCTGGATCAACACTTGGCAGAAAGCCGGGATAAACGACGTTTTAAACTTCATGATAAGCGAAAGATCTCCCTGGAAACCACTCTCGGAAACGTCTCGTTCGTCCGGAACTATTATTGGGATCGGAAAGCCAGGGAGCATGTCTTCCTGCTTGATCGCTTTCTGTCCTTTGCCGGGCCAAAGCATTTCAGCCCGGCTTTCGAACAGTGGACCTTGGAGGAAGCGGTGGAAAGCGCATCCTATCGGAAGGCGGCCGCTCAGATTGAGAAGTTCCTCGGCTACCGGGCCATCAGCCATGAAACCATCCGTCAGCAGGTGCTGGAGACAAAGATTCTTCCTCCGGAAACGCAACTGCCGGCTCCTAAAGTGCTGTTTCTGGAGACGGATGGTTTGTTCACCAGCCGGCAGAGGCCTAAAGGTGCCACGAAGCCGAGGGCGGCGAAGGAGGCTAAAATGGTTTGCGTTCATTCCGGATGGAAAAGCCATTCCCACTCCGGTGAGTCGCGGTTGATCCAACCCCGAATTTATTATCATAAGGGGAACAAAGACTTTTGGGAAGGGGTTCAGGACTTTCTCGAACAGAATTATGACCTGGACTATGGACAAACCGATTTTGTAATTAGCGGAGATGGCGCGGCGTGGATCGCTGCCGGTGAAAAGACGCTGGGGCCGAGACACACCCTCTACCATTACGATACGTTTCACATCACACGCGATTTCAGAAAGGTGATGAAGCGCCATCATCGTTACCCGATGATGGCACAGGCGCTGAAACAGGGGCAGCCAGATCAGCTACTGTTGGAGTTGAACAGTGCCGTAGGCACGATGGCAACCGAGAAGCAGGAGACACAACTTGCGGAACTGATCCATCGTATCACGCGGCAGAAAACCGCCTTCATGAACTTCAAGACCTGGCTTCAGAAACATGGCCATGATACAAAGAACATGGCCTCCCTGGGCGCCACTGAGTCGGTGATGAGCCTCATGGCAAGACGAATGAAGTATCATCGGAGTTGGAGCGACGAAGGGTATGATCACCTGCAAGAGCTGGTCATCGCGAAAATCAATGGTTTAAAGGTGGTGCTGCCCGGAGATCCACGGGTGTTCTGTCTGAAACAGACTGAGGCGCAGGCCCCACTGTCTGCTTCCCAGGTTTTGCCGAAAACAATGTATGAAAGGGCCGCAGCGGACACGCTGCATGAAAACCTGCCCTATCTTAAACAGTCCGCCGCGACACCCATTAGCCAGGCCCTGAAAGCTTTAGCCGGCTACTGATTTTGATTTTGTTTGGAAGGATAAGGGACGTTTGCGCTTAAATCGCTGAAAGGTATCCTTGATCAAGTCAAGCGCATGAGAGAAACGAAAGAAGCTACAAAAAAACGAAAAAAAAAAGACATCATTCTTTTGTATCCAGGGGGACACCCACAATCACTTGACTTACCCCGTCAAGGAGTCTCATTGACTTTTGTACATTAATTGAATATAATAAGTCTACTTATATGAAGCGTTGACAGGGATTAGTAAACAGTGAATTGCGTCAGAGAGTGACACTCATCGGCTGAAAGGCGTCACCGTACCCTTCCTGTTGAACCTGCCCCTTGAGCTGTCCGGCCAATTAACCGGACCGTATCTTCTCGTTACGGAGTTAAGAGAGAGCATGAGAAGGAAACTTCTCATGCTAACGAAGGTGGTACCGCGGGCAAAGTCTCTTCTCGTCCTTTATTTGGACAGGAGAGACTTTTTTTAATGGAAAGGAATGTCCCTCTATGGTATTAAAACGGATTGTTGTAAAAATCGGCAGTAGCTCTCTGACTGACACGCACGGCAATATTGATATGCATAAGCTGACAGATCATACAAACGCTATTGCCCAACTGAAAAAAAGCGGTCATGAAGTGATTCTCGTTACATCCGGTGCCGTAGCAGCAGGCTACAGTGAACTTGGTTATCCATCAAAACCGGTAACTCTTGCGGGAAAACAGGCGGCGGCGGCAGTCGGTCAGGTGATGCTGCTAAACAGCTATGCCTCGGCGTTTCGAAAGTACGGGATGACAGTCGCTCAGCTGCTTCTCGCTCGTCAGGATTTCAAGAAACGGGAACAGACGAGTCATGCCTGCTCTACACTGAATGAGCTCCTGAAGCGTTCCGTCATTCCAATCATTAATGAGAACGATTCAGTTTCGCTAGAGGAGCTTACTTTTGGTGACAATGATATGCTGTCAGCACTTGTCAGCGGGCTGGTCCACGCCGATTTTCTTATCATCCTGACCGATGTTAACGGCCTGTACGACAAGAATCCGAACCAGTTTAAAGACGCCACACGTTATCACTTTTTAAATACTCTTCCTGAGCCGTTGATTAAATCTGTAAGCAGTACATCCGGTTCAAAGGTTGGAACCGGTGGGATGAAATCCAAGCTGCGTGCAACGGAAACCGCCCTGTCACTGGGCGTCCGGATCTTTATAGGGAAAGGGACAGGGCCCGACAAACTGCTAAAAATAATTAATGGGAACGGAAACGGCACGTACATTGGCCCAACCGATTTGAAACCATCGCTCCGGGTGTCTGAACAATGGATTGCGCTTCACTCTCCGGTCTCAGGAAAAGTGGAAATTGATGATGGTGCGGCGCATGCTCTGATGGAAAAAGGAAAGAGCCTCCTTCCGGCGGGAGTCAAACGTATTTATGGACGATTTTACGCCGGTGAAGTCATTCAGATTATGGACCGGTATCATCATATTCTTGGTAAGGGACAGGTGAACTATTCCGCCGATCAGCTAAACAAAATAAAGAGTATGCCAAGCGATCAGGCCATGCGCCTGGTAAAGAGCGATCATCCTGAGGTCGTTCATCGTGATAATTGGGTTCCGTGGACAGCAACGATTTCTCCAGAAGCAACCGAAGGAAAGGAAGAGATAAAATGAGCCATCAGATCATTGCATCAGATGAATTACTCGAGAAAGCCGCAAGGGCGAAAAGGGTCTCCTCCCGGCTCGCCATATTGAACGCCGATCAGAAGAATAAGGCCCTTTCAGAGATCGCTTCAGCTCTTCAGTCAAGCCATGTGTCCATTATTGAGGCGAATAAACGGGACCTGGATAACGCCCAAAGTAACGGGATGAGTGATGCATTACTGGATCGTTTATTGCTGAACAAGGAGCGGATTGATGCTATGGCCCAGTCATTGCAGGATGTTGTTTGCCTTCATGACCCGATTGGTGACTGTCTGGAAAAATGGGATCGGCCGAATGGTCTGCATATCCAAAAGATGAGAGTCCCCCTGGGTGTTGTGGGTATGGTTTATGAAGCCCGGCCAAACGTCACTGTTGATGCGACCAGTTTATGCCTGAAGACAGGTAATGCTGTCTTTCTTCGCGGAAGTCGTTCAGCATTGCAGACAAACCATGCACTTGTTGAGATCATCCACAAGGCGTTATCAAAAACAGAGGTATCTCCCGACAGCGTACAGTTACTTGAGGATACCCGTCACGAAACGGTTAACCGTTTCTTCAGACTGAACGGGCTGATCGATGTGCTGATTCCCCGTGGCAGTAAAAAGCTGATTCAAACCGCTGTTCAACAATCAACGATTCCGGTTCTTGAAACCGGCGCGGGAAATTGTCATCTTTTTATCGATAAAACGGCTGATCCTGACATGGCTGTTAACATTACATTGAATGCAAAAACGCAGCGTCCTTCAGTGTGCAATTCCATTGAAACGGTCATCATTCAGAAGGACTGGTTTACACAGTACGGCAATCAACTGATCAGAGCACTGAAAACCGCCGGCGTTGAATGCAGGATTGATGAGCAGGTATCCGATGTATTTCCGGATCTTCGGATGGCTACTGAAGAGGACTGGGAAACAGAGTACCTGGACAAAGTGATAGCGGTCAGGATTGTCAGAAATGTTGATGAAGCGATAAATCACATCAATCGTTATGGAACAAGGCATTCAGAGTCGATCATTTCCGAAACCCCCGAAAATGTTCATCGCTTTTTTCAATTGACAGATGCTTCAACACTTTATCATAATGCTTCAACCCGTTTTACCGATGGTGAAGCTTTCGGATTTGGTGCAGAAATTGGTATCAGCACTCAGAAACTGCATGCCGGGGACCAATGGGTCTCAATGCCCTGACCAGTATCAAATATATTGTTGAAGGTGATGGTCAGATTCGTGAATAATTCATCCATCTACTAAAAAAGGCAGTCCCTGATTATGGGAACTGCCTTTTTCATACTTTGAAAATCATTTTCAGGAAAGGGTATCAGAAAAACGAAATCTCCGGCAGCTTTTGCAAGCCGACAGTTGGCAAGTTTTTCTTCATTATGCAGTCAAACATCCTGAACCAAAATGTAAGCCACTTTGACCGGTCCATGTACACCGACTACCAGCCTCATTTCAATGTCTGCACTGTTACTGGGACCTGAAATAAAATTGATATACGGTGAGATCTTTTCCCCCGTTGCTACTTTATCTTCAACCATTTTCATTGCCTGAGTTAATCTGGGAACAATCGCACTTTCAGGAACAATGACTATTGACGTGACAGGAAGCAGGCTGACACTTCTCGCTTTATCCTTATCATGAAAAAAACCGGCAGTAGCCGACTCAGCAAGCATCACATCGCAGACTGATAATCCAATATTAGCCTCGTCAGCCCGGTCAATATTCTCATGGCCTTTCTCTGTATTCCAGACGTATACATTATTTTGTTTTAACACTTCAGTAAGGCCAAATTCAGCGAAACGGCCGTCATTTGTTGCAACGATCCGGCCTCCACCATAAGTGTGAATCGTCTGATTCAAAATTTGAGGTAAATGATCTGTATCTGTCTCAATAACCTTTGTATGGATGGATTGGCTTACCCGTTTGATCAATTCAACAAGCTGATTCTTTGATTCATTCTGATGAACTGCCCACTGCGGCTGATAGCTCCAAACCGGTTCTTTAATCGTTTCTTCAGGTTGACGATTCATTTTTTTTGCAATCTTATTCAGAAAAGCATCCCTGTTCTCAATTGTTCCTCTCAAAATGATTCACCTGCCCCTTCGTGATGGTCTGTTTGATGGCCTTCTGTTTTTGATTTTGATTTGTGTTTTTTGAACCACTCACGGAAATTTTCTTTATCTGGTGCAGGAAAGTCTCGTCCATGTGTCCATGATTTTATCGGACCCGGCCCTTTTTCAATAGCCCCATTATGAACGAGTGGTTTTAAAAGTATCGGAGCCGTTTTCATACCCGCTTTAAATAAAAACGGTGAACGGGCTCCCACTCCAAATCCCTTCATTGCCATTCTTTCTCCGACGGGGGATGACCTCCACCTTCAACATATTTTCTTCGATGTTTAATGAGCAGCTGGTGCAACGGTATCCTGACCGGGCAGGCTTCGGTACATGCCGCGCAGAGGCTTGAGGCATACGGCAATTTTCCATATTCTTTATATCCCCCAAGGATCGGTGAAAGGACCGCACCAATCGGGCCCGGATAGATCGAACCGTAAGCATGACCACCAATATGGCGGTAAACAGGACAAACATTTAAACAGGCGGCACACCGTATACAGTACAGAGCAGACTGGAACTCTGTACCGAGGGCGTTTGAACGTCCGGCATCTACGATGACCAGATGAAAATCCTTTGGACTGTCCACTGTTTCTGACTGATCATCAGGCGTAATATCTGTAACATAAGTGGTCAGTTTTTGCCCGACAGAACTGCGGCAAAGCAAAGTCACCAGAGTATCCAGTTCTTTCCACGATGGAACCAGTCGCTCCATACCCATGACCGTGATCTGTGTTTCCGGGAAAGTCGTTACCATATTAGCATTACCTTCGTTGGTGACGAGGCAGATACTTCCTGTATCAGCAACAGCAAAATTGCATCCGGTAATTCCGACATCAGCGTGCAGGAATTTTTCCCTTAATGTTTTTCTGGCAAATCCGGCCAGTTCTTTTGGATCATCTGTTCCTGTATATCCCAGTTTTTTAAACGAATCGCGAATCTGCTGTCTGTTTTTATGTACAGATGGCACGACAATATGCGAGGGTTTATCATGATCCACCTGCAAAATAAATTCAGCGAGATCCGTTTCCAGAACATCGCAACCTGCTTCCTCTAATGCTTCATTCAAGCTGATTTCTTCTGTCACCATGGATTTAGATTTTACAACGTTCTTCGCTTTTTTCTTTTGAACGACCCGCTTGACGTATTCTCTGGCTTCTTCTGCAGTCTGTGCGAAAAACACATGTCCGCCGCGTGCAGCAAATTGATCGCTTAATTCTTTCAGATAATAATCGAGATGATTCAGTGTAAAAGCACGAATTTCTTCACCGGCGTGGCGCCAATCTTCCCAATTTCCAAGCGATTTGTCTCCTGAAGTTGCATTTAATTTCTTATTTCGTAATCCGTCCTGAGCGGACGACACAGCCTGTGTCATAAATGAATTATGAATGGCATCGTCGACTCTCTTAAAGAACGGTTGATTTCCCACTTTCATTGGCATGATCAACATCCTCCCTTCCTGGTAGACTGTTCAGGATTTGTGCAATATGCATGACTTTAATATTTTTTCCGAGTCTTCGCATCCGTCCACCGATATGCATCAGGCAACTGGCATCTGCTCCTACAAGAACATCTGCCTTCGTTTCTTCAATATGACGTATTTTCTCATCCGCCATTTGTTCGGCAATGGGGAACATCTTGACTGAAAAGGTTCCTCCGAATCCGCAGCAATCATAATTATTAGGCAGTTTAACCAGTTCAAGTCCTTTTACATGGCTAAGTAACTTGTAATGCGATTCATGCTCCCCAAGAAGACGCGACATGTGACAGGAGGTATGAAGAGTGACTCGTGCATGAAATTCAGCACCTACATCTTCAACATGAAGGACGTTTACGATAAACTGTGTGAATTCATAAGTCTTCTTAGCAACTTTTTGTGCGCGTTCATGCCAGTCTGGATCATTGGCAAAAAAATCAGGATACTCATGAAACATCGCAGCACAGGATCCTGACGGACAGACAATATAATCCGAATGTTCGAAAGTGCGAATCATCTGTTTCGCAGGGCCTGCCGTATCCTTTGCATATCCACTATTGAAGGCAGGCTGTCCACAGCAAGTTTGCCCTTCAGGGACATCAACTTCACATCCCAGTCTTTCCAGTACCTCTGTGGCATCTTTGAGAACGTTTACATAAAATAACTCACCGAGACATGTTGTAAAAAGTGAAACTTTCATCATTTACCATCCTCTTTTCTTCGGTGCCTGATAACCAAATTCAAATAAGTATGGATTCAGTTTCATATTCCCCTGTTATTCATATTTTTGTCACATATCTATCACTCATCAATCACATTTTATCTGTTATAAAACACAGGTCAACCCTTTTTACTTAAATAAAGAATTACTTTATTGTTATACTCATTATGCATTAAATCACTTGACCAGATCTATCTTGTTCATTGAGACAGTTCATTGATTCTTCAGATAACTTCGTAGCCGCTTATTAGATTTGAATCTTGTAAAATAAAAAAAGAGGCATTCCCCACTTTTCGGGAAATGCCTCTTTAATCATTTGCCTGGCAGTGACCTACTCTCACAGGGGGACAGCCCCCACTACCATCGGCACAGAAGAGCTTAACGACCGTGTTCGGAATGGGAACGGGTGTGACCTCTTCGCTATGACCGCCAGACTTGAAAATCACCCAGGTCGGGCGACCCCTCAAAACCGGTAACGAAAGATACAGCACGTCTTTTTTCCTTCTGTCCGCTGACTTTGGGTTAAGCCCTCGGCCGATTAGTATCTGTCCGCTTCACGCGTCACCGCGCTTCCACTCCAGACCTATCCACCTCATCATCTCTGAGGGGCCTTACCAGCTTAAAGCTGTGGGAAATCTCATCTTGGAGGGGGCTTCATGCTTAGATGCTTTCAGCACTTATCCCGTCCACACATAGCTACCCAGCGTCTGCTCCTGGCGGAACAACTGGTACACCAGCGGTGTGTCCATCCCGGTCCTCTCGTACTAAGGACAGCTCTCCTCAAATTTCCTGCGCCCGCGACGGATAGGGACCGAACTGTCTCACGACGTTCTGAACCCAGCTCGCGTACCGCTTTAATGGGCGAACAGCCCAACCCTTGGGACCTACTTCAGCCCCAGGATGCGATGAGCCGACATCGAGGTGCCAAACCTCCCCGTCGATGTGAACTCTTGGGGGAGATAAGCCTGTTATCCCCAGGGTAGCTTTTATCCGTTGAGCGATGGCCCTTCCATGCGGTGCCACCGGATCACTAAGCCCGACTTTCGTCCCTGCTCGACTTGTGGGTCTCGCAGTCAAGCTCCCTTGTGCCTTTACACTCTGCGAATGATTTCCAACCATTCTGAGGGAACCTTTGGGCGCCTCCGTTACCTTTTGGGAGGCGACCGCCCCAGTCAAACTGCCTGCCTGACACTGTCTCCGGACCGGATCACGGTCCCGGGTTAGAATGTCGGTATCGAAAGGGCAGTATCCCACCGGCGCCTCAGCCGAACCTGGCGGTCCGGCGTCAAAGGCTCCTGCCTATCCTGTACAATCGATACCCACATCCAATATCAGGCTGCAGTAAAGCTCCATGGGGTCTTTCCGTCCTGTCGCGGGTAACCTGCATCTTCACAGGTACTATAATTTCACCGGGTCTCTCGTTGAGACAGTATCCAAATCGTTACACCTTTCGTGCGGGTCGGAACTTACCCGACAAGGAATTTCGCTACCTTAGGACCGTTATAGTTACGGCCGCCGTTTACTGGGGCTTCGGTTCAAAGCTTCTCCCCGAAGGGATGACCTCTCCTCTTAACCTTCCAGCACCGGGCAGGTGTCAGCCCCTATACATCACCTTTCGGTTTAGCAGAAACCTGTGTTTTTGGTAAACAGTCGCTTGGATCTTTTCACTGCGGCTCAGAGGGCCCGAAGGCCCTTTGAGCACCCCTTCTCCCGAAGTTACGGGGTGATTTTGCCGAGTTCCTTAACGAGAGTTCTCCCGAGCGTCTCAGAATTCTCTTCTTGCCCACCTGTGTCGGTTTGGGTACGGGCACTGGTTCACTCGCCAGAGGCTTTTCTAGGCAGTGTAGGTTGTGGCCCTTCGGTACTTAAATTTCCCTCCTCATCACCGTCCGGCCTCAGGCAGCGGGATTTGCCTCGCTGCCGGCCTCGCGGCTTGAACGCACGCTTCCATCCGTGCGCTGACCTCGCCTTCCTGCGTCCCCCCTTCACTCAAACGTGTTCCAGCGGTACAGGAATATCCACCTGTTGTCCATCGCCTACGCCTTTCGGCCTCGGCTTAGGCCCCGACTGACCCTGGGCGGACGAACCTTCCCCAGGAACCCTCGAGCTTTCGACGGAGGAGATTCTCACTCCTCTTTTCGTTACTCATACCGGCATT
Organism: Sporolactobacillus sp. Y61; assembly: GCF_040529185.1. Classification (NCBI taxonomy): domain Bacteria; kingdom Bacillati; phylum Bacillota; class Bacilli; order Caryophanales; family Sporolactobacillaceae; genus Sporolactobacillus; species Sporolactobacillus sp. Y61. The sequence goes on from NZ_CP159510.1 coordinate 2,548,517, forward strand.
CTCACTTCCAGACGCTCCAGCCTGCCTTCCGGCAGACCTTCCCGGCCTCTGGAACGCTCCCCTACCATGACTCTGAAAGAGTCATCCGCGGCTTCGGTGCTGCGCTTAGCCCCGTTACATTTTCGGCGCGGCGCCACTCGACCAGTGAGCTATTACGCACTCTTTAAATGGTGGCTGCTTCTGAGCCAACATCCTGGTTGTCTGGGCAACGCCACATCCTTTCCCACTCAGCGCAAACTTAGGGACCTTAGCCGGCGGTCTGGGCTGTTTCCCTTTCGACGACGGATCTTATCACTCGCCGTCTGACTCCCGGAGCCTGAGCGTCTGGCATTCGGAGTTTGACTGAACTCGGTAATCCTGTGGGGACCCCTTATTCAATCAGTGCTCTACCTCCAGACCTCTTTGTCCGAGGCTAGCCCTAAAGCTATTTCGGGGAGAACCAGCTATCTCCGTGTTCGATTGGCATTTCACCCCTACCCACACCTCATCCCCGCATTTTTCAACATGCGTGGGTTCGGGCCTCCATCCAGTGTTACCTGGACTTCACCCTGGACATGGGTAGATCACACGGTTTCGGGTCGGCAACCCTGAACTCATTCGCCCTCTTCAGACTCGCTTTCGCTGCGGCTCCGCCTCTCCGGCTTAACCTTGCTCAGAATCGCCACTCGCCGGTCCATTCTACAAAAGGTACGCTGTCACCCCCGAAGGGGCTCCAACTACTTGCAGGCACACGGTTTCAGGATCTCTTTCACTCCCCTTCCGGGGTGCTTTTCACCTTTCCCTCACGGTACTGGTTCACTATCGGTCACTGGGGAGTATTTAGCCTTGGGAGACGGTCCTCCCGGCTTCCGACGGGGTTTCTCGTGTCCCGCCGTACTCAGGATCCACTCCGGAGAGCGCGCCTCTTCGGCTACAGGGCGTTTGCCTTCTTCGGCCGGCCCTTCCAGGCCGTTCGCCTGAAACGCGCTTTTCTGACTCCATGCGGAGTGTCCTACAACCCCAGGGGGCAAGCCCCCTGGTTTGGGCTGTTTCCTTTTCGCTCGCCACTACTCGGGAAATCGCATTTGCTTTCTCTTCCTCCGGGTACTGAGATGTTTCAGTTCCCCGGGTCTGCCTTGACGCCCCTATGAATTCAGTGCGTCATCCTGTCCGTCAGGACAGGGGGTTTCCCCATTCGGAAATCTCCGGATCAAAGCCCACTTACAGCTCCCCGGAGCTTATCGGAGTTCGTTCCGTCCTTCATCGGCTCCCAGTGCCAAGGCATCCACCGTGTGCCCTTTAAAACTTAACCACCGACACAATCATTGATCATGTCCTGGACAAAATGGAATTCTTGACGTGTTTTCTGTATCTTTCGTTATCCAGTTTTCAAGGATCGTCCCGCGTGCCCTGCAGCACGCCGGGTATTGAAGGAATGGCTCCTTCAAAACCAAACAAAAGCGCAAACGTTTCGCTATCGATCGTTTCCTTAGAAAGGAGGTGATCCAGCCGCACCTTCCGATACGGCTACCTTGTTACGACTTCACCCCAATCATTTGTCCCACCTTCGGCGGCTGGGCCCATAAAGGTTCCCGCACCGACTTCGGGTGTTACAAACTCTCGTGGTGTGACGGGCGGTGTGTACAAGGCCCGGGAACGGATTCACCGCGGCATGCTGATCCGCGATTACTAGCAATTCCGGCTTCATGCAGGCGGGTTGCAGCCTGCAATCCGAACTGGGGGCGGCTTTATGGGATTGGCTCAGCCTCGCGGCCTCGCTGCCCTTTGTACCGCCCATTGTAGCACGTGTGTAGCCCAGATCATAAGGGGCATGATGATTTGACGTCATCCCCACCTTCCTCCGGTTTGTCACCGGCAGTCACCCTCGAGTGCCCAACTGAATGCTGGCAACCAGGGTCAAGGGTTGCGCTCGTTGCGGGACTTAACCCAACATCTCACGACACGAGCTGACGACAACCATGCACCACCTGTCACTTCGTCCCCCGAAGGGGAAAACCCGATCTCTCGGGCGGTCGAAGGATGTCAAGACCTGGTAAGGTTCTTCGCGTTGCTTCGAATTAAACCACATGCTCCACTGCTTGTGCGGGCCCCCGTCAATTCCTTTGAGTTTCAGCCTTGCGGCCGTACTCCCCAGGCGGAATGCTTAATGTGTTAACTTCAGCACTAAGGGGTTGGACCCCCCTAACACCTGGCATTCATCGTTTACGGCGTGGACTACCAGGGTATCTAATCCTGTTCGCTCCCCACGCTTTCGCACCTCAGCGTCAGTAACAGACCAGAGAGCCGCCTTCGCCACTGGTATTCCTCCACATCTCTACGCATTTCACCGCTACACGTGGAATTCTACTCTCCTCTTCTGTACTCAAGCTCCCCAGTTTCCAATGCCCGCCTGCAGTTGAGCTGCAGAATTTCACATCAGACTTAAGAAGCCGCCTGCGCGCGCTTTACGCCCAATAATTCCGGACAACGCTTGCCACCTACGTATTACCGCGGCTGCTGGCACGTAGTTAGCCGTGGCTTTCTGGCCGGATACCGTCACGACGCGGACATTTCCTCCCGCATCCGTTCTTCTCCGGCAACAGAGCTTTACGATCCGAAAACCTTCTTCGCTCACGCGGCGTTGCTCCATCAGACTTTCGTCCATTGTGGAAGATTCCCTACTGCTGCCTCCCGTAGGAGTTTGGGCCGTGTCTCAGTCCCAATGTGGCCGATCACCCTCTCAGGTCGGCTATGCATCGCAGCCTTGGTGGGCCGTTACCCCGCCAACAAGCTAATGCACCGCGGGCCCATCAGTCAGTGATGGCCGAAACCATCTTTCAGCTCCGCACCATGCGGTGCGGAGGATCATCCGGTATTAGCTGCGGTTTCCCACAGTTATCCCAGTCTGACTGGCAGGTTGCCCACGTGTTACTCACCCATCCGCCGCTCACCTCAGGGAGCAAGCTCCCCTCTGTGCGCACGACTTGCATGTATTAGGCACGCCGCCAGCGTTCGTCCTGAGCCAGGATCAAACTCTCCAAAAAAGTATTGCTTCTTCCGGATCCCTTTCGGCATCCGGGTCAGACTTTTTTCGTTCATAAGATCTATAGCAAATTGAATTGATCAGGGGATAAACCCCTCAAATCACGCTTGGCTTTTGTTCAGTTTTCAAGGACCATTTGAAATCTTCTGGCTTAATTATCAGTCGGCTGATATACAGACCAGTCACCGACGTAAATCAGAGATTACTAATAATATACTGTAATTATAACTGATTCACTTGTCTCTGTCAATGATGAACAAGACATCAAATTCAGCGACTAGAATAATATATCAGAGAGCAGTATCTTTGTCAATAAAAAATCAAAAATGTATTTTATTGGAGAACTTGATTAACTGATTTGATTAGGATAAATCAGGAAACAAACAGAAAGTGAACGGAGCAGAATTCTTACCCGGCACCATGATTAAATCATTTGTCAATAACTTTCTGCAATTTCAGCGCTTTTGCGGACTCCTCTATCCACGCCCTGGCTGCAAACGAAAGATAATGATTTCTTCTCCAAATCATTGATAAATGCCAGGTCAGGTCTTTCTCATTAAGAGGAACAGAAATGACTGACTGATCTTTCGCTTTTTTTACGATACTCAATGGAAGAAGTGCAATGCCGAAACCTTCTGAGACTAATTTAATCATAAAATCCCATTGAGAACTTTCAAATACAATTTTTGGCTGATAACCTGCGTGTTCACAAGCTTTAGTAATCATAGTTCTAAGAGCAAAATCTTCAGGGAAAAGTATAAACGATTCACTTTTTAATTCATTAAGTGTAACATTGCTTTTTTTTGACAGCCAATGTGACTGATTAACTACGACACAGATCGGATCATCATAGAAAGCGAAAGAATCCAGGTGTCGATGATCGAAAGGACCTACAGTGACACCCACTTCCAGAATTCCTTCAGAAACACAATCAGCGATTTTTTTTGCACCATATTCAACAATATGTAAATCCACTCCGGGATATTTATTTCTAAATTTTCCTAATATCGCAGGGAAAAAATAAACACCAATCATCGGTGGTAACCCAATGGTCAGTTTTCCGACCCTTGCATGAGTCAGGTCTCCCAGCTCATCTGACAAATGATCAAAGGATTTGACGATCTTCCGAGATTGCTCGAACACGATTTTTCCGGCATCAGTTAATTCAATTTCTTTACCAGAACGGTCCAGAAGCTGCATGCCTAATTCATCCTCAATATCCTTAATCATCTTACTAATTGTAGGCTGTGTGACAAAAAGATGATGCGCAGCTTTTGTAAAACTTTTCCTTTTTGCGACCTCCAGAAAATAATGTAAGTGTTTAATGTCCGTCTTTATCATGCCTCCTCTATAACATAATGGCATATACTTTATGCTTAAACTCTATTGTACCTGTATCTTTTACTTTTGTCTTTGCCCCTGTCCTTACTCCTCTTATTCTTCTGTAAAATGCCATTTTAACGCAACACGAAATAAACCAGGCCAGTGGCAAAATGCAGGCATTGCCATTGGCCTGGTTTATTTCATTTAAAGGATGATAAAGAAGCAGATCCCGGATCGCTCCCTGACTATGATAAAATTAAATGTTATCCCGCATGAACGGGCGGGTCCATCTCAGAGTCATGATGGTAAAGAAAATGCCCAGGTGGGAGGATAACTGCCCGAAAAATCCGGTGAGTTGTTCAACTGACAATCCGTTGGAGATGAAGAACCCTCACACAGATTGAAGTTTCACTTTATTTTTCTTTGCCGATCCCCTGAGACGCGATGACATTGCTGATTGCCTTTGCTGCATCATCTGCATCGGCACCGTCTGTAGTTACTTTAAATTCAGCACCCTGCATAATACCAAGGGCCATAACACCCATGATGCTCTTCAGATTGGCCTTTTTCCCGTTGTATTCAATATTAATATTTGATTCGAATTTGCTCGCCTCGCTGACAAGAACAGTAGCAGGACGTGCATGAATACCGGTTTCATCAGTGACAACATATGTTTTCTCCATTGTGTTTACTCTCTCCATTCCTTTATCAAAAATTAACAGCTTCAGGAAACATACGGCAAATCATTTTCTAACGGAATCGACCTAAACACCGTTTACATTTGAAATACCGACAGAATCCTGCAAAAACCATAGATCTATTTTAACATTACTGAGTGCTCCTGTCATGAAAAAAATACATCTCTCACTGTTTTGTCATACCAAGGAGAACACCGCCGGTAACTATAAGGAAACAGCCCGCCATGACAAATATCATTTGCGTTTTTGATTTTTTCTCACCCAGTAAGAAAATGCCCCCGAGTGTTGAAAGAACGGTACCGACCTGAGACAGAGAGAAACTGGTTGCTACTCCTTCCAGTTTCGTTGCCATAAGTAAGGCAATGTTCCCGCCTCCCCACATCAGACCGGATATCATATTCCCGGCTGTTTCCCTTGTTATGAGATGGCTGGCCTGCCGTCCGGACAATAATAAAGCACCTGTGATCATTCCGGCCGACTGAGGAAGAATAGCCGACCATCCGTTGATGTCAAACAAACGAAGTATGACAATATACGATACATACCCGGAAGTGGACAGAAGCAATAAAAGGATACCCTTTATCATGCTTATGGATTCAGTATGTCCATTTTTTCCAGGTTCATGTGATGTACAGAGAACGCCGGCTACGATAAGAACCAGAGCTGTCAGACCAACTGACAGTCTGAACGCCGTATTCCATTCACCAAAAATCAATACACCGCACAATGCAGCTCCGGCAAGCTGCATACCCGTTGATACAGGCATGGTTTTTGAAATACCGATTGTTTTCATTGCAGCAAACTGATAAAGCTGGCCGACTGCCCAGAACAGCCCCGAAATAAAGCTAATCATGACTACCGTCCAATTAAATATCGGTGGAACAATAAAGGATACGACTATTGAAAAAAAAATAGCACCAATTGTCATACCGAAGGCCTGCTGATTTGGCGTTCCTCCCATTTTTGTGCTGACGAGAGGAAGCGTACCCCACAGCAAGGCCGGAATCAGGGCGATCATTAAACCGGTCAACGTGTCTGCACCTTCCCATGCCAAAAAAATCAATTTGGAAATTCATGTTAATTTCTTCTTTTTTCGACTGATACTGTCTAATATACCATATTATCCTGTTTTTCCAAATCCTTTTTGGAAAAAGTGGTGTACACGCGATCGCATTCATTTTCAAAAATACAAAAAGCATGCATCCCTTCTCAGGACCGCACGCTTATTTTCAGTATTCGGATAGTTGACGATCAATGGACCTCCATTGAATCCCCGGCTCTGTTTTCAATCCTCAGTTTATCGGCGACCATGGCGATGAATTCCGAATTCGTGGGTTTGGCTTTGGACATGGATACTGTATAACCAAACAGTGAAACAATGGAATCGACATTACCACGACTCCATGCTACTTCGATGGCATGACGGATCGCCCGTTCTACACGGCTGGGTGTTGTTTTGTACTTTTTCGCAATATCGGGGTAAAGAACCTTGGTAATCGATCCGAGAAGTTCAATATTGTGATAAACCATTGAAATCGCTTCTCTTAAATACATGTACCCTTTAATATGAGCCGGAACACCAATTTCATGAATAATATGAGTAATGCTGGCATTTAAATCGTGACTGCGGACGATGGACACAGATGAATTCGCCGTACGATTTGAAAACATGGAGTCCATCTCCTTTTTTCCGGCGATCTGTCGAATCTGATTAGCAAGATTAGGCATGTCAAACGGTTTCAAAATAAAATAAGATGCACCCAGTTCAACTGCCTTTTTCGTGACGTCTTCCTGACCGAATGCCGTAAGCATAATAATTTTTGGCCTGGGCAGTGTACTGTTCTGATGTAGTTGTTCGAGAACACCAATTCCGTCCAGATGCGGCATAATAATATCAAGCAGAAGGACATCGGGAGATATCGTTTTCAGCATCTCAAGGCACTCCTGACCATTTCTGGCGGTTCCTGTAACCTCAATGTCATCCTGAGTTTTCAGGTATTCAGAAATCAGCATAATCAGTTCCTGGTTGTCATCGGTAAGACCCACTTTAATTTTTTGCAACAAAAAAAGCCCCCTTCCAAAAAGTTTTACACTTTAACTTTTCGACAGGGGAGAAAGTAATCCTTTATTCTCGTTTTTGATTTCTTCAATATTTTTCCCTCATTATTACCCTTTTATCGGATAAACTGATTTATTATGACATCATCTGACATTTCTCGACATGATGATGTCGTATTATATTCATTTAACTTGCAGATTCCTCAGTTATCCTGGATTGTTGAATGCCAGCTTCGTGAAGCATCCATTTAATATGAACCCCGTAGCCACAGGTTGGATCATTGACAAAAACATGGGTGACTGCACCGACGAGTCGGCCGTCCTGAATAATGGGACTTCCACTCATTCCCTGAATGATTCCGCCCGTTACCTGAAGTAACCTGGGGTCAGTTATCTTAATCACAATACCCTTTGTTTCCGGATTTTTTTGAGATACCGCGTTTAAGATGCGAACATCGAATGCTTCGACACGACTTCCGTTCAATACCGTCAGAATTTGAGCTGCACCTTCGTGTACCTGATCCGGTTTTGCTACGGGAAGCGCCTGCATACGTCGATTCTGGTACATCAAATCGTTGTTCTGCAGATATCCGTAAATGCCGAAAGCGGTATTTCTATTTATCGTTCCAATCTGCTCGGCATGATCGGGGAAAAAGGCAATCTTTTCTCCCGGGTTACCCTCAGCCCCTCTTTGAATAGCCTGCACCATAGAACGAACAATCTGTCCGTTTTTCACAGGAACCGGCTGCCCGGTGTCACGATCGGAAATGGTGTGTCCAAGAGCTCCATATGCATTTGATTTCGGGTCATAAAAAGTCATGGTACCAATCCCGGATGCAGAGTCTCTGATATACAGGCCAATCTGAAACCTTCCCTCATCTTTACCTTTTACCGGCATCAGTTGCTTTTTTAATATCGTATGTCTGCGAATAAGATCCACTTGCATCTTTTTTTGAGCAGATGCCTGACCAATGATCTGGCGTACATCCGTTATGGAACTCATCTGACGACCGTTGATTTTCGTTATGATATCCCCAATCTGAATACCTGCCGACTCTCCGGGTGAAGCCTGACCGCGATTACTGTTGATAAGATGGTACCCAACCACCAGTACGCCACGTGTTTTGATTTTAACACCTATTGACTGACCGCCCGGGACCAGTCGAAGTTCGTCGCCGGTCTTCTGTTTTGAAAAGTTATGGGCTGCCACGGCATGACCATTCTGTTCCCGAAGTGTATTCAGTTTTACCTTTCGCATTTCTGCAGCAAGTGGTGAGCCGCCGGAAAGATAAGGATGAAACAGATGCTCCATACTCACTGATCGGTGATTTAATCGTTGATTTTTTTCAAAACCAGACCCGAAAACAAATGCTGTAGTGACCAAAATTGACAGGCAGACGAACACCCCAAACCATTTATTTATATTTCTCATCACTCACTCTCCTCGCTCCGTACACGCACCAGCCTGTTGCCGTGCATTAATTAAAATTGCCTGAGCAGGAGATAATTATGAGTGAACAGACAGATGGATTATTGCCAATAAAGGATAGCTGTTCCAGCCTTTTATTTTTTCACTTTTCCAGCCATTTCGAGCATTTCACGGGCATGTTTTTTTGTCAGATCAGTGATTTCAGTGCCAGATATCATTCGGCCGATCTCCCGTATTTTATCGGCGTCATTGAGTTTCTTTACTGATGTTTTTGTGCGATGTTCAGCAGTGACCCGCTTTGAAATATATAAATGATGGTCTGCCATCGAAGCGACCTGAGGAAGATGCGTGATACAAAATACCTGCGACGCTTTAGACAGGCTGAAAATCTTCTCAGCCATTGCCTGAGCCGCACGGCCGCTCACGCCTGTATCAACCTCATCAAAGATAACAGTAGAAACGTTCATAATTTGTTTAAAATTAACCTTTAAAGCCAACATAATTCGGGACAGTTCTCCGCCTGAAGCTGTCTTTGCAAGAGGTTTCATCGGTTCTCCCGGGTTTGTTGAAATGAGAAATTCCGCATCATCTATGCCTGTCTGCCTGTAACTTTCAAAATGGTCGAGACGATCCTGTCTCCGAATGATCGATTTAAAAACAGCGTGCGGCATGCAGAGATCTTTAAGCTGACTGTTTACAGCCTGATTCAGTCCGGATGTCGTTTTTTGTCTCATTGTGGACAAAGAAAGGGCGCGTTCTCTTAAGGTGTCCATCTGAGCACGTAATGCATGTTGCAGTTCTTCACAGTTCTCATCCCGATGAGTGAGTGCATCATACTCCTCTTTAATGTTTTTATAATAGTTCAGAATTTCTTCAAGGGTTGAGCCGTATTTTCTTTTTAAAAGATCCAGCTCACTCAACCTCTGTTCTATCTCGTCAAGTCGCCCTGGCTGGTATTCCATCTGTTCCAGATAATCACGGACAGCTGTGGCGCGTTCTTCCAGCATATAAAGACTGTTTGTCACATCTTCTGAAATGGAACCGATATCCTTGTCCAGATCCTGAACGGATTCAAGTTCAGAAGCTGCTCTTCGAATCCAGTCCAGTCCCCTGTTCTCACCATCAAGCGACTCATAGACGGATTTGAGCGTCTGAAAAACCTTCTCAAAATTGGCCAGCTTTCTTTTCTCTTCAAGCAGAGATTCGTCTTCACCGGGGGTGATTGACGCTTTCTCTATTTCCTGGATCTGATATTTCAGCAGATCCATGCGTTGCGCGATCATTTTTTCGTCTTTGTTGAATTTTGTCAGACGCCTCGCGATATCTGCTGCCTGATTATAGGCTGCCTCATATTCCTTCTTCAGATGAGCCAGTTTATCACCTCCGAACCGGTCAATCAGTGGAAGATGATAAGTCGGATCCATCAAAAGCTGATGCTCATGCTGTCCGTGAATATCAACAAGCCTGCTGCCTACCTTCTGCATAATGTTCAGGGTAACCAGTTTTCCGTTGATCCTGCAGATACTCTTTCCTTTAGCATATATCTCACGTCTGAGAATAATCATGTGATCAGAACAGTCAATACCCATACCTTTTAGTTCCTGAAGCGCTTCATTTTTGGGATCCACCTCAAACAGCGCTTCAAGTTCCGCTTTTGTTGCTCCCTGCCGGACAAAGTCCGATGAAGCACGGGCGCCGGACAGCAGTCCAATTGCATCAATAATAATTGACTTACCGGCACCTGTTTCACCAGTGATCACGGTCATTCCTTCGTCGAAGTTAATCCTCAGTTTATCAATAATGGCAAAGTTCTCTACCTGAAGTTCCAACAGCATCCTGTATGCCCACCTCCTGACGAACACAGGTTCTGTTACTATTTTCTCCTGTTTTTGATCTTTCGTCAATATAAAGAAAAGCTGGTCGACTGGCAAGTCGCCTGAGGCTTAGTTTTTCTGAACCTTTTTTCCATATATGAAAAAAGAGCGTCCACTGACGCTCTCTTCGGTATTTATTTTCTGTCCAGCCGGCAGTGGGCCCGTGAAACAACGTCATTCACTAATAAAGAAGGGTCTTTAATACTTCTTTTAGCAGACGATTTGAGCCACGTGAGAAATTCAATATTTCCGTCTCCTCCGGTAATGGGGGAATAATCCAGTCCTTTCAGAATAAATCCTGTCTCTTCAGCAAAAAGGATAATTTTCTTAAGAACCGATTTGTGTATCTGCGGATCACGGACGATCCCTTTCTTTCCAACCTCATCCCTGCCCGCCTCAAATTGCGGTTTGATTAACGCAATCACATCTCCTCCAGGGAGGAGGATGGTTTTAAGCGGAGGTAAGATTTTTTTCAGTGAAATAAAAGAGACATCAATGGTCGCAAACTCCGGAACACCTTCCTGAAAATCGGCCGGTGTACAATATCTGAAATTTGTCTTTTCCATGACAATCACCCGGCGGTCATTTCGCAATTTCCATGCAAGCTGATTATAGCCGACATCAAGGGCATAAACCCTTTCAGCACCATTTTGCAGGGCACAGTCTGTAAAGCCGCCGGTCGAAGCACCAATATCAATCATCAGTTTACCTGAGACGTGAACCGGAAACACGCGGAGTGCCTTTTCCAGTTTCAGCCCGCCGCGTCCGACATAGGGGATCGGGTTCCCCTTGACAAGAAACTGAGTATGACTGTCGATTTTACTTCCGGGTTTATCAACACGCTGTTCCCCAATATAAACCATTCCGGCCATGACAGCCCTCTGCGCTCTTTCACGTGATTCAAAAAAACCGTCCCGTACCAGTAAGACGTCTACCCTTTCTTTATCTTTCATGACGAGGAGACCCTCTGTCGTTTCGCTGCTTCCTGATTTTCCTGCCCTGCGATCATACTGCTGATCCTTGCGCAGACATGCTCACTCGTCAGGCCCAGTTCCTTCAGAAGTTCTCTGACACTGCCGTGTTCAACAAAGGTATCCGGAATGCCCATCCGGTCAATCATCAGGCCGTATTCTTTCTGATCAGCATAAAATTCAAGAATGCTTGAACCAAAGCCACCTGCAAGAACTCCTTCTTCCAGCGTCAGTACAGGCTTTTTTTCTTTGGCAAGCCTGATAAGCATGTCTTTATCAAGTGGCTTGATAAAGCGTGCATTAATGACACCAATCTGAAGCCCTTTCGACTGCAACTGATGAGCGGCTTCAATCGCAACCTGTAACATGGGGCCAAATGAAAGAATGTAGGCGTCCGATCCCTCTCTTAGAACTTCCCACTTGCCTATCGGAATTTCAGAGGGATGTTGATCAAAAGCAACCCCGAGCCCGTTTCCTCTCGGGAAACGAACAGCAATCGGTCCATCATTATACTTTATCGCTGTATAAACCATATTCCTTAATTCATTCTCATCCTTACCCATCATGATTTTAAGATTCGGAAGAGAGCGGAGAAATGCAATATCAAAGACGCCCTGATGGGTTTCCCCATCTGCTCCGACAAGCCCTGCACGATCTACAGCGATCATGACATTGAGATTCTGCCGGCAAATATCGTGAAGAACCTGATCATAGGCCCGCTGCAGAAAAGTTGAGTAAATAAACAGAACCGGCTTCATTTTCTGAGTAGCCAGACCAGCAGCAAATGTCGCGGCATGCTGTTCGGCTATTCCTACATCAAACAGCCGGTCGGGGAATTCTTTGGCGAACCCCTCAAGCTTTGATCCAACAACCATAGCCGGTGTAATCACTGTGATTCTTTTATCCTTGCGTGCCAGCTCCTGAAGGGTCCCGCTGACTACTTTACTATAGGAAGGGGCCGAAGTAACCGGTTTTATAAAGGCGCCGGACTCGATTTTATAAGGACCCGTGCCATGCCAGGTACCGACTGAATCCATCTCGGCAGGTTTGTAGCCCTTACCCTTCTGCGTCAGAACATGGATGAGGACCGGTCCTCTGCGCTTCCGGGCAAGTTTCAGATTATCAATCAGCGCACTGATATTGTGCCCGTCAACAGGTCCAAGATATGAAATACCAAGTTCCTCGAAAAAAACGCCGGACATCAGAAGATACTTCAGGCGGTCTTTTACCCGCTCTGCGACGGAAGCAATTTTCCCGCCAAAGGCAGGTATTTTCTTCATAAGAAATTCAATGTCTTCTTTAGCACGATTGTATTTCTCAGCCGATCGAATTCTGTCGAGCATATTATGAAGGGCTCCGACATTTGGAGCAATCGACATTTCATTATCATTAAGCACAATGATCATATCTTTTTTCATTTGTCCGATATTATTTAAAGCTTCAAGAGCCATACCGCCGGTAAGCGCTCCATCCCCGATAATCGCCACGACTTCATAGTCTTCTTTTTTCAGATCTCTCGCCACAGCCATGCCGAGTGCTGCAGACAGAGACGTGGAACTATGTCCTGTCTCCCAGACATCATGTTCACTCTCACTTCGTTTTGGAAAACCGCAAAGTCCTTTATATTGACGTAACGTATCAAAGCGTCCTCCACGGCCAGTCAGGATCTTATGAACATAGGTCTGATGCCCGACATCCCAGATCAGCTTATCTGTCGGGCTGTTAAATTCTTTGTGAAGGGCCAGTGTCAGCTCGACGACACCCAGGTTGGGGGCGAGATGGCCACCCGTTTTTGACAGCTTTTCAATAAGAAAAGTACGGATATCCGCAGCAAGATGATTCATCTGTGAAGTCGACATGTTTTTCAGGAATTCGGGATTTTTAATTGAAGTGACATCCAATAGATCACACGTCCTTTTTCCTCTTTTTTATCCTTGATTTACTGTTTCTTTTATCAAGGAAACGAAGGAGCGGAATATGAAGATGGTGCTCGATGAAATAGATAAAAAATCCGGCATGGTAAATGATATTTGTAGCATTTTTTATAGCAAATGATTTGCCCAGCGCTTTGACAAACACTGTAAGCGCCGCCACCATACATGTTATCACAACGGAGAGAACATACTCAACGATACCGCTGTCGACGCTGGATAGCAGGACCAGAATCTGCACAACCACGACTGAAGCCGCCGTACCACTGATGATTGAGCTGATATCGCCTATGACATCCGTACAAAATGTATTGACACGATCTGCATTTTTTGTCAGCCATACTGCATACCTTGCCCCTTTCATACCGTTTGAAGCCATAGAATGAAAAGGCGCTTCATCTGAAGCGGTAGCTGCTACGCCGATGATATCGAAAAAAAGGGCGATAAAAATAATCACAAGTACGACAATAGTGCCGGTAATCACATTTGAATCATGCAGCACTGCTGTTGAAATGATAGAAAAAATAGCCGCCAGCACTATCGTGATAACGGCTAAAGGTATTGCCCATTTCAGTGATTTTCTGAAATCATTCTTCATACACATTCGATCCGGATTTATTACTTACTGATTGCCCGGACCAATCGTCACATCCCTGATATTTATGGTATTCATGTCTGGAAAGTTTATGTAACGTGGAGGTCACCAGTGAAGTAAATGCTGCGGCTTAGGTCCAGTAGGTTTTCCCGTCAGATTACCTGATGTTGCCATACAGGCAGTTTCCTTTTAAAAACTGACCGTTGCCGTTGCCGGTCATCGAACTGGAACGCCACTCAGACCGCACTATAATCCTTCACTGATGCTGCATAGCGCAGACAGTCTAGGAGATTTCCTCAGGCACTCTTAAACCTTATTCTAGCCTCTTTTGCAGAATTGATTTCAAGCAAGCACACGCCAGGGTTGCCGGCCAAGCTAACCCGGGTTACGTGCTTCTATCCCCTCTTTTCCACTCAAGGCAGGCTACGCTGTTCGCTTTTCTTGAAAAAAGTACTAACGAAACAGGTTTTCCACTTGGTCATTGCCTAAAAGCAAACAACGTACGTGTCTCCACGGACGCAGGGTCATCGCCCACATGCCGTTGCGGATCGCCCTACATCCTTTACTCCCAGAATCAACCCAAGGCTGGGCGCCTTAAGCTGAAACCAGGAACTTCATCGATGTGCCCTTTGGCGGATTTTTAGCCCCGCCTTCAAATAAAGTGGAGTGACTAGAATACTGCACCACCATTTAACTTACACGATTAATTATATCATGATTAAAACCATATTTCAATTGTCAAATTGTGAAAGCCATTCTGCCCTCTGGAAAAATGGCTTCAGCAATCACTGAATTGCGCCTGTACTTTCAACTCGTCCTGTGCAGCAGGTACTCAGCGATTTCCTTCAGGCGCCCGTCAGCCATACCCGCTTCATTAAGATATCCTTTTGCTTTTTCAATATGGCTGGATAGCTGCTTCCTTGCCCCGTCCAGAGACAGCAGACTGACATACGTGTTCTTATGTTTTGCGAGATCACCGCCCACCTTTTTACCAAGCATTTTCTCATTACCCGTGATGTCCAGCAGATCATCACCAATTTGAAAGGCAATGCCCAGGTGATCGGCGTACCCGATCAGTGCATGAGACTGATCCGCCGACACTCCCGAAATCACTGCTGCTGCTTCGACAGGAAATCTGATAAGCCGTCCTGTTTTTCTTCGATGAACAGACATCAGCTCATCAATGGAAAGTACATGATCCTCAGCTTCAAGATCATCTTCCTGTCCGCCAACCATTCCTTCCGGACCGGCGGCACGGGCAAGAAGCCAGATCAGCCTGCTTTTCTCAGCATCTGACAATTCCGAATCAGATGAAATGATCTGAAAGGCGAAGGTCAGAAGTCCATCCCCGGCTAATATAGCTGTTGCTTCACCGAATCTCACATGATTGGTCGCAAACCCGCGCCTTAACTCATCATTGTCCATGGCAGGCAGATCATCATGGATCAATGAATAAGTATGTATCATTTCAAGGGCAATGGCAGGATACAGACCGGTTTCCTTTTTCTTTCCAAGAGATTCCAGCGTGGCAAAGAGCAGCATTGGCCGAAACCTCTTCCCTCCGGCCGTCAAAGAATAAATCATTGACTCTTTTAATCTCTCTGTAATTTGAGTCCGACTAAGTTCCCTGGTAAGAAAGGGATCAAACCATGATTTAATATCTGCCATATATTCCTTCAGAGTTCGACTCATTGCTGATCGTCCTCTCGTAACGTAAAGGGTTTCGACTCACCATCGCTGCTGATCATCTGATCCATTTTTTTGCTTACAGATTCAAGCTTGTCGTGGCATATCTTTGAGAGAGCCATTCCTTCCTGAAACAAATCAATGGCTTTTTCCAGTGGTACATCATTCTCTTCAAGCTTTGTCACAATTTGTTCAAGATGTTCCATGGCTTCTTCAAAGGTGGGTGCATGCTCCTTATGCTCTTCTTCACTCATTTTTCTCAGCCTCCTCTATACCCCATATCTGACAATCAATATTTCCGTCACGTAGCCTGACAGATAACGGATCTCCAGGCGAAACATCCTTTACCGATCTCACCAGATGTTTATCCTGATCATACACGATACTATATCCCCGCGCCATCACTTTAAGCGGGCTCAGGGCATTTAACTGCAAAACCATGTGTTCATAAGCCGACTGCCTGGTCTTCCGGTAGTGATCTGCAGAGCGAATGAGCTGAGCCGTACGATCAGACAGAATCTTATGTGCACGCGCAATCAGTTCGTTCGGACGATCTTTCTCAAGCAGACGATCCAGGACATTCAACCTGTCTCCATACTGACTGGTCAGCCTGCTTCCCGCCCTTTTCATCCTTTCAAACAGGCGGTCATGCTCCTGTGCCTTTTGTAATATCAGTTGTCCAGGGTATCTGAAAGCATAGGATTTATTTAACCTGCTGAGTCTCTCCTTCTCCCGGATTAATTTATTTTGCAGAGCTCTTTGAATTCTGGTAAACAATTGGTCTATCCGTCTTTCGAGTTCCCTGACATCGGGTACTGCAAACTCACCGGCTGCTGTAGGTGTTGGCGCACGTTTATCTGCCACAAAGTCAGCGATTGTAAAATCTGTTTCGTGCCCTACAGCCGAAATAACAGGAAGTCTGGACTGGAATATCGCCCGTGCAACGATTTCTTCATTGAAAGCCCATAAATCTTCGATAGAACCGCCGCCCCGGCCGACTATCAAGAGATCAAGTGCCCTCATCTGATTTGCTCTGGTGATGGCTGAAGCAATCGAAGGAGCCGCATCAGCTCCCTGAACCAGGACCGGAAAAAGAGTGATGCGTGCGGCCGGGAATCTGCGTTTGATTGTTGTAAAGAGATCGCGTACGGCTGCTCCTGTTGGAGAAGTGATGATACCAATTTCGTAAGCGACAGGCGGAATAACCTTTTTATGAGCTTCCTCAAACAGGCCCTCAGTCTGCAATTTTCGCTTTAATGCTTCATATGCAAGAAACAGTCGGCCAAGCCCGTCCTGCTCCATCTGGCGAATATAAATCTGATATTCACCATAAGGTTCGTAAAGAGAAATTGAGCCGTGGACAAGCACTTTCATTCCGTCTTTCGGTTCAAAGTTGAGATGTCTTGCACTGCTGGCAAACATAACGGCTCTGATTCTGGCATTCTTATCCTTCAGAGTTAAATAGAGATGTCCCCTGGAGTGTCGCTTAAAATTAGAAATTTCACCTTTCAGCCACACTTCCTGAAGTGCTCTGTCTGACTCAAGCATCTGCCTGATATAACGTGTCAGTCTGGTTACGCTGATATATTTATCGTTTTCTATCATATCGGATCATTATCCTTGATTAATTTTTCAGCAGCTTTCAGTGTATTTGCGAGGAGCATCGCCCGGGTCACGGGACCGACTCCTCCCGGTACAGGGGTAATAAATCCTGCCTTCTTGCTTGCTTCTGAAAACGCGACGTCGCCGACCCATTTTCCATCCTTATTGCGGTTCATTCCAACGTCGATAACCACCGCCCCGGGTTTAATATCTTCTGCCCCTATCAGTCCCGCATGTCCTGTTGCGACGACGAGAATATCTCCCTGTTTTGTATAATCAGAGAGCGACGTCGTCTTTGAATGGCAAATTGTAACTGTCGCATCCAGATTCAGAAAAAGGAGGGAGGCGGGCTTTCCGACAATAAGGCTTCTTCCGACGATCACGACATGTTTACCGGCAACAGGGACATGAACTGCTTTTAACACCTCCATAATGGCAGCTGACGTACAAGGTGTAAAAGTCTCCTGTCCGGCAAAAAGCCGTCCCCTGTTGACCGGATGAGATCCGTCCACATCCTTGGACGGTCTGATCGCGCGAACGACCTTCTGTCCGGAAATATGATCCGGCAGAGGACGCTGTACAAGTATTCCATGAATATCATCACGTTCGTTCAGTTCATGGATTTTGTCAAGCACTTCCTGCTCCGAAACAGTGACCGGGAAGTGGATAAAATCTGAATGGAAGCCTGCCTGTCTGCAGTCTCTGCTTTTTCCTTTTATGTAGGATCTGGAAGCCGGATCATCACCGACAAGAATAACAGCCAGTCCAGGAACAATCCCCAACTTTCTAACGCTTTCCCTGATCGCACGTTTTTTCTCTGCCGCTATTTTCTTTCCGTCAATCCGTTTTGCGGTCATTTCGATCCCCCTCCCTTCAGTCCTTCAAATCCAGACCTGTCTCCTTGTTTCTGATCATTCTTTGGAGATATGAGATAATATGCCGTTAACAAATCGTCTTGATTGTTCATCACTGTACGTCCGGCAAAGCTCTACAGCTTCGTTAATCGTAACGGTGTCTGGTATATCATCAAAATAACGAAGCTCACAGACAGCAAGGCGTAAAATGGTCCGATCCATATTTCCAAGCCGGTCGAATGACCAGTTGACAAGGTTTTTGGAAATAATCGAGTCAATATCATTCAAGTGATTCAGCGTCTTGTCAAGCAATTGATTCACAAACGGATCCAGCGGAATATCATTCTCATTAACGGCCCTGACAGCGGTACTTCGTTCCGTACCGCTTACTTCCATCTGGAAGAGTACCTTCAATGCCGTTTCTCTGGCCTGTCTTCGATTCATCAAAATCCCTCTTTCACTGGCGTATCGACTTACTTTTAATGGCTATATCAGATTCAGAGATCTCTGCAAAAGTCTGTCTGGAATCTGTTTATTAAGATGACCTGATCCTCTTTCAGGCAGTACGCTTATCAGTTCACATAAATTCAAAAGCAAAGGGGGTTCATGTGATCTGCCCCTCTGCTTCTCAGTCTGTCCCGGAGTTTTTTCCCGCCTTTGACTCAAAATGTACACCAACGACATGGATGTTAATTTCGTGAACATCCAGCGCTGTCATCCGTTTCAGAGCCCGGGCAATATTGTCCTGTACCTGCTCGGCAACTTTTGGGATCGAAACACCGAAATTAATCGTAAGCTGTACATCGATCACAATCCCGTCCTCAGTCAGATCCACTTTAACGCCCTTGCCATATTTTTTACCGCTTAGTTTCTCAACGACCCCGCCGTGTGTATCTCCGACACCGACAACTTCTATTGCAGCCAGACCGGCAATGATCTGAATCACTTCAGGAGAAATTTCAATCTTTCCAAGATCTCCCTGCAGCTTCTCTGCATCAATCAGCTGATTTTCTTTTTCCGGCATAGAATGACACCTCCATGATTATTCCTCATCAGTGAGCGGATAAGTTTTTAAAAATCTCGTGTTGAACTTTCCACTTACGAAAACAGGATGATTTAACAGACGCAGATGAAATGGAATGGTTGTATGAATACCTTCAATGACATATTCTCCAAGCGCACGCTTCATAATCGCGATGGCATCCTCTCTTGTTTTTCCATACGTCATCACTTTAGCCACCATCGAGTCATAATAAGGTGGGATGAAGTATCCCTGATACACTGCGGAATCAACGCGTACACCCGGACCACCCGGCGGCAGATAAGTCTCCACCCTTCCACAGGAGGGCATAAAGTTCTGGTCAGGATTTTCAGCGTTGATTCTGCACTCGATCGCGTGACCTGAAAGATGAACATCTTCCTGTTTTATCGTCAAAGGTTCTCCGGAGGCAATCCGGATCTGTTCCTTTATTAAATCTATGCCTGTCACATATTCCGTAACGCCATGTTCTACCTGAATCCGTGTGTTCATTTCCATGAAGTAAAAAGAACCGTCCGGCTCATAGATGAATTCGATGGTTCCGGCGCCACAGTAATGAACAGCTTTTGCCGCACGGACAGCCGCCCGTCCCATCTCCTGCCGTTTTGCTTCAGTAAGTGCCGGGGACGGTGATTCTTCCAGAAGTTTCTGCAGACGTCTTTGAATAGTACAATCGCGTTCACCCAGATGGATCACATGCCCGTGCCCGTCAGCAAGAACCTGGATTTCAACGTGCCGGAAATTCTCAATATACTTTTCAATATATAGTCCCGGGTTACCGAAAGACGTATCCGCTTCCTGCCGGGTAACGGCAATACCATTCTTGAGTTCCTTCTCATTACGTGCAACCCGGATCCCTTTACCGCCACCACCTGCTGTGGCTTTAATCAGTACCGGATAACCAATATCTGAAGCAATTTTCACACCATCTTCCACGCTGTTAATGACTCCGTTTGATCCCGGAACAACGGGAACCCCCGCTTCTTTCATGGTTTGTTTTGCGACATCCTTTATCCCCATTTTGCTTATGGCTTCGGAAGAAGGTCCGATGAAAATCAGATTGCATTCCTCACACATTTCTGCAAAATCGGCATTTTCGGACAGGAACCCGTATCCGGGATGAACCGCATCACAACCCGTCAATGAAGCGATACTGATCAGGCTGGTGTAGTTCAGATAACTGTCCTTTGGCGCATTCGGCCCAATACAGTATGCCTCATCTGCCAGCTGAACATGAAGCGCATCCTTGTCCGCCTGAGAATAGACAGCAACGGTTTCAATATTCAATTCTTTACATGCACGGATAATTCTAACCGCAATTTCTCCTCTGTTTGCAACAAGTACTTTTTTTATCATAGATAACCGGCTCCTTAATCTTCTTTGACCAGGAACAGCGGCTGACCATATTCAACGAGCTGACCGTCTTCAGCCAGAACATCAACGATGGTCCCCTTGCACTCGGCTTCTATTTCATTAAAGAGTTTCATCGCTTCAACGATACAGACCACTGTTTTTTTATCAACTTTTGATCCCTTTTTAACAAAAGGATCAGAGTCCGGTGAAGATGAGGTATAAAAAGTGCCGACCATGGGTGAAGTGATCTTGTGCAGACTTTCATCCTGATCAGCCTGATTATCTTTTGCAGGGGCACCGGCCGCAGGCTGAGAAATCTGTGCACCCGAAGATTGTGTGGTAACAGGCTGGACAGTCTGCAGAGCTGTCGTTTCCCGGCGGCTGCCCGGTTTACGCAGTACCAGTTTTCCCTTTTCAGACTCAATTTTAAGCTCGTTGATTGAAGATGAATCTATCTCCTTTATCAAGGCTTTAATATCATCGATACTAAACAAATCAAGCACTCCTTTTTCCCATCAGCATTTAGAATTTATTATACCATAACGCGATCGAAATCATTTCCGACAGCATCCGGCGGCCGGCTTGCTTTAGCAGGCTCTAAAAATAAATAGAATCAGAGACTGTCGCAATATCTGCGACAGTCTCTATTGTAACTGATTCCGTTCAAAAAATCTTCATAAATCCGGTGATCATCAGCGCGTTGCACAGCCCCCTCATCGGACGACTATTTTTTATTTAATGCATAACTGACACTGACCACTCTGCCTGTTCCTAAATATTCATTTGCCAGTCTGATCACCTCATTCGCCTGTTTTCCTGTCAGTTTATCAGCCATAACAAAAATCTGAACCTGACTTCCTTTCGTTGTCACAACAGCATCTTCAAAACCTTTCGACTGAATGACATCCTCAAGTACCCGCTCGTTATTTGCCAGAGTATTCAGTGCCTGCATGTCATCATAAGCTGCGCTGACTTCTTCAGCACTGCTTTTCTCAGAAGCGATGACGCTCTCATATTTTTCCTGTGCCCGGCTTCGTTCATCAGCCTTATCCAGCTGGAGCTGACCGAGTTTATCTTCGGTTACCCGCGCAGCAGACGCCCCTTTGTCTTGATTCGTTGACGCCTGTTCAGTGGATGCCGGATCTGAATCTGCCATTTTATCATCACTCTGTCCGGGAGCGGTTAATGCATAGACCGAAAGAACAACAATCAGGCTGAGCATCGTTAATAGCCAAACCGTCTGCTTTTTTAACATTTCTTACCTTCCTCCTTATTCACTCTTCTGTAACACTTTAACTTTATAGGTTGGAATGTCCAGTACCGTGGCGACGGCCTCCATGATTTCAGCTCGTACCGAGGGGCGGTCAGCGCCTCGGGCAACAACAATCACGCCGCGGACGGCAGGCTGCTCTTTCCCGATGACAACAGGTTCCTTACTGCCGTTATTGTCGATCATCACCACCTGGCTGTCCTCATTTTGCTCGTCAACGTGTCTTGTCCCGCCTTTTTGATCATTTTCAACGGTCTGGTTCTCCTGTGTCTTTATATTGTTTTGATAAATATTCTTTTCAGTGGAGGAAAAAGAGACCATCACAGAAACTTCGGAAACATCCTTTATTTGTTCCAGGATATTTTTCAGGTTCTGATTCATATAGGATTCATATTCAGCCATGGGAACTTCCTTTTTCCCGCCGGTCTTTATTTCCGACAGTTTTCCGGCATCCTGGCTGCTGAAAACCTGACGGCTGTTATCCTGTCCGGTATCTTCAGGTGCGGACATCAGACGATTGCCAAGCAGCAGCGCGACCCCGACCATGGCAAGAAGCACGAACTTGACCAATAATGATTTCTGCTTCTTTTCCTTTTTTCCGCCGGTCTCCTTAAATGCTGTTAATTGTTTTTTCAATAAGTTGAGCAACCGCCGCACTTATGTCCCTCCTTCCATGCGGAGCGAAATGAATTTTTTATCCATCTCCCACCGCCCGGCAAGAAAAGAGAGGATTCTGCTGTTGTCTACAGATTCTTGTCCACTTCCGGAATCAGAGGTGTCCTTCGGCTCAACAGCTACTGTAACTTCTTCAATCGGTCTGACCGGCTGCTCATGCTCACCACCGGTAGCTGTGTGGTTCTTCTCCGGATCTGCCTGTTCAAGAAAAACCTCTGCACTGGAGATGGAAACCTCTCTGTTTTTCGATTGTTCGACCGATAGATTAATATGATGTATTTGTACGCCGTATGTCTCAATCAACTCCTCCTGTACCCGGCTTTTCAATTGAACGGCCACCTGTTCTTGAATATATGCAGCCTGTCCTTCTTCTATATCTTTTTTTTGCAGGGCTGTTTCATTTTTTATTTCCTTTCCTATCTCTGAGGAGCCTATATCACGTATCAGAGTCCCGGATCGATCTGAAACAGCTTCATCACCGGATCAAGCAGGACAACGATCAGGACAAGTCCGACAACGAGTTTTACATATTTCTGAAATCCTCCGGAAGGAAGCAGAATTTCGAGAATAACAGCAAACAGAACGATCAGGACAAGCTGGGAGATCCAGCCGGAAAGATAACTCATGGCTTACCTCCTTAACGCACCATCAGTGACAGGTTGCCTGATGTGATAATAATCGTCAGTGCGAGAAAGAACATAAGTGAAACAACAGCCAGAGAGGCAAACAGATAAAACAGACATTTAGCCATAATATCCAGGCAATCGGTGACTGCTCCTTTCCCAAGCGGCTGTAATACTGCCGAAGCGACATTGTAAATAAAAGCCAGTGCCAGTACCTTGAGCAGAGGAAATGCAGTAATACAGAACAGGATCAGCAGTCCGGCAATGCCAACCGTATTCTTCAAAAGGACTGATGCGCCAATAACCGTATCTGCAGCTTCGGTAAACATCCTGCCCACAATGGGAAGAAAGTTTGCTGTGAAAAACTTGGCAGATTTAACCAGTAATCCATCAGATATGGCTGCAGCAGCCCCTGAACCGACATGACCCCAAGAAACACGGCAAAAAAAGAGGCAAGTGTGAACAAGGCGATGTTTTTAAGCAGGGCACTGAGTTTGGTCAGCTTGTACTGATCAGAAAGCGTACTGACAATTCCAAGAAGAGCAGACATAAAAAGCAGCGGGAGAATAATCATGGACACCAGCCAGCCGGATGCATTAACAAGAAAGAGGATTAAAGGATGGAAGAATGCGACTGAAGCAACACCTCCTGCCGCAGCTGTCATCCCGAATATCAACGGGATCAGGGCAACAAGAAAATGGCTCATCATGCGAACGGTGTCGCTGGTATAACTGATGGCCAGTCTGAAGCTGTTTAACAGCAGAACAAGAAGAACGAGCGTAATCACAATATAAGCCACTTTTGAAACGGTTTTATTTTCAAAGGCTGATTGAAGGGTATTCAGCAATGAGGCAAAAACAGATAATAAGATCAGAGTGCCGAGTAATTTACTGGTGACAATGACTTCATCCAGAAAAAAATTCAGAAGACCTTCGAACAGTTTATTCAGGAATCCCTTTTTGTCCGATTGAACAAATTGTTTAAAATCCGGGTTTGTCTCCGGCAGAAACCCATCGTAATCAGTGATGATCTGACTCCAGTATTTATCGATTTCTCCCGTATCTATGTTGTTTAATTGTTCATCTGACCATTGTTGTAAAGATGGGTCTTCTTTTGCCTCAGCAGGCGCAGGTTGCATGATGGTGATGGCTGCCGCAAACGCGATTAATAATCCCGGGAGCACGGAGCGACTGTATTTCATGTTCCTCACATGCCTCCTATCTGTGGCATCATGTTCACTACGGTCTCAATAATTGCCGTCAAAATCGGGATCGCCATGACCAGAATCAGGATTTTTCCTGCCAGCTCTATTTTCCCGGCAAGCGCATTCTGACCGGCATCTTTGGCAATCTGAATGGAAAATTCGGCAATGTAGGCGATACCGATTATTTTCAGAACCGTTGCCACATAAGCCCCGTTGAGGTGTGCAGTAACAGCCATTTTCCTTAACATGTCCAGAACCAGTCTGATCTGGTCGATCAGCATGATAAAAATAAAAGTACCGACAATCACGGAAAGCAGCAGAGCGAAGACCGGATTTTTCTCTTTCAGAACAAGGGCAAGAAATGTTGCAGCCAGTCCAAGCCCGGCAATTTGCAATATATCCATGATATGGCCTTATAAATAAACCGCATCGTTATTTTCAATCATGTTATTCACCTCTGAATCTGCCCTTAGAACATGTCTATGCCTGTCCCGAAATAATATAACAACGGCAGAATGCAGCTACAGAAACAGAAAAACATTCTTTATTTTTTCAAACAGGTCGTCAATCATCGTTGCAGCCATATATAAGATAACGACAAATCCAATCAGAGTAACCCACTGAGCCCAGTCGTCTTTTCCCATCTGTTTCAGAACCGTCTGGATCATCGCCACAATGATCCCTATTCCTGCTATTTGAAAGATGGTATTCACATCAAGGGACATGTTATCTCTCCTCCGTCGGTTCTGATGTTTTCAGATAAACATAAGCGCCAGCAAGAGACCTGACAAAAAGCCAAGGCTTCTGGCCATTTTCTCATTAGCCGATTGCGCCGCCCTTGCTTCCGATTCCTGCCGCCTGAGATGGGCGAGCGCAAGATGGATATGCTTTTGCTGGTTATCTGCGTCTTCGTTACCCAGTGTGGTGCCAAACTGAAGCAGGATTTCTTTCTCACTTTTCTTCAGCGCTGTATCCAACCAATATTCTTCCAAAGCTTTCGTCCAGGACTCACGAAGGGACAGGCCAGCCTCCTGTAAATTTTTTCTCAGGCTGCTGAAATAACTTCCGACAGGATCCGGTAATTGTCCTGCCAGGTGCTCTGCAAGTTCAGCTACCGGAACGCGGCCATAAACGATTTCCGCTTCTATAGACTGAAGCGCAGACATCCATTGACGAATTTCTTTAGGCCTTGCCCGGAAGCGGGAGGCAATCAGCATGCCCGCCCCGGTCGAGGCGGCAATAATCATCAGTGAACCCATTATCCAAATCATTGCCAAACCTCCTGCACAGCAGATAAGGGTTTAAAAGCCTTATCATAGAGAGTCAGGCGGCAACCGGATGCTCCTGCTTTCATCTTTCTGGAAAGCTGAATATAACGGTCAAACAGGTGCTGATCGAGCAGTGAACGAAAAGAGGGTCTTCTTTTCAGCTGCATCAGAGAAGAACTGTGTGCTGTAGCGATCACAGCAACGCCGGCATTCATGGCTTCAAACAATGCCTCCGTATCCTCCTGTCTGCCGATTTCATCGACGATCAGTACCTCCGGGCTCATTGATCTGATCAGCATCATCATACCCTCTGCTTTCGGACAGGCATCTAAAACATCAACACGGACACCTAATCTATTTTGCGGGACGCCCTGGATACAGCCGGCAATTTCTGATCGTTCATCAACAATACCCGTTTTTTTGGCTTCAATGTATCTGGCAGGTATTCCCTCACTGATAATCCGTGCAAGATCACGCAGCAATGTGGTTTTTCCAGTCTGCGGAGCACCGATAATTAAGGTGCTGAGCCAGCTTCCCTTCTGATAAAGAAAAGGGACAAGTGGCAGTGCTGCTCCGATTTTCTGCCTGGCAAGTCTGATATTGAAACACGTAACATCCCTGATTCTCAGAACATGTCCATTCTGTGTGATGACCCTGCCTGCCAGACCCACCCGGTGCCCGCCGCTGATCGTCACATAGCCCCTCTTCAGTTCTTCATCGAGAGCATACAATGAATAATTTCCCATTTTCTGCAGCATTTCTTTCGCCTGGGTTAATGATAATACCGGCAATACACCTTCATCCGGATGCCAGACTTTGCCGGAGACAATCAGCTCAAGCGGACGTCCGGCACGGCAGCGTATCTCCTCCAGCAGGGCAAGTTGCTCAACAGGCATACATGTAATGACTTTCTGAAATGGCTCAGGCAAAAATGGAATAATTTCTTTCACAGTGATCCCCCGGTCCCCTTGCAGGATATTTCTGGCTATTGATAAATATATGCCTGCCTGTCCGCCTTATGAATACGTACAACGGAAAAAAGTGCACAAAAAAAGCACCTACTAAAAGTAAGGTGCAAAGAGAAAGTGAAATCGCAAAGAGAAAGTGAAATCCCCCACTGATTGTCAGTTGGACCCATCGAGCTGCTGCGAGCAGTGATCCCCAACCGGCCTGTTCGTTTCCCCTCATGACCCCGGGGTGATACTGCCCGTCAATACGGGATAAATCTGTCCATTCGGTCAGGCTCTTGATACATAGAGACCAGAGCGTGTATCAATAATCAGCTTGTCCCCCTGGTTAACAAAAAACGGAACATTTACCACGTAACCCGTTTCAAGTGTAGCCGGTTTTGAACCTCCCGACGCTGTATCTCCCTTAATCCCCGGCTCCGTCTCAGCAACTTCGAGGACAACCGTATTCGGAAGAACCACACCGAGTGTCTCTCCCTGATACGACTGAATATTAACTTCCATGTTCTCTTTTAAAAAGTTGAGCTGTTCCTGAATCTGGCTCTTGTCAAGATCCAGCTGTTCAAATGTATTCATATCCATAAACGTATACGTATCCCCGCTTGAATACAGATACTGCATTTTCCGGTTATCAATGTGGGCTGTATTTACTTTTTCGCCGCCTCGGAAAGTTTTTTCCTGAATCGCCCCTGTTCTCAGGTTTCTCAGCTTTGAACGAACAAAAGCCGCACCCTTCCCCGGCTTGACATGCTGGAATTCAATGACAGAGAGAATATCTCCATCCACTTCAATGGTTAACCCTGTTCGAAAATCATTTACTGAAATCATGGTTGTCCTCCTTTAACATACCGCACAAACCAAAACACTGATCCAATTTTACCACAGCACTAATTATTTGAATAGTTCTCTCTACCTGAATTTTCCTGTATCATGAAAGCGATTGAGTATCCGATAAACAGCCCGTAAAGAATGAACAGACACAGGGTTGTTGTGCATGTATTCCAGCCCAGCCGGTAGAAAACAGGCAGTCCTCTGAGCCATGGTTTCAGGACGATAAACACAAGTCCCCAAAGCAGTACACCCGTCCCGATACCTGCCCAAATTGATTTCAAACGACTTAGAGTGAATCGATAAATTAGGGCAAAGGGAACGGACAGAACGCTGATTCCCGCAACCGCAAGAAACTGCCCGCCTGTCCCGTTTCTCCAGGCACCGGGCGGGAATGGGGAAAATAATAAAGACGGACCTATCGAAGTAAAATTAAGAAGATAACAGATTAAAGCGACAAACCCCCATATCAGACCGCCAAAAAAACCGATCACAGCTGATCTTCCCAGTGATTTTCCCGCCTTTTTCATTGTACCATCTTTCTTTTTCTTTCGTACTTTTCTCGCCACAATGACACCCTCCGATGATCATTCTACACATTCAGTATACCCGAAATGCCCCATGAATTTTCTGAAGTCAGAATCCTGTTCAGAAAACGAATATGATGCGGAAAAGTTTTATCAAAAAATCGTTCAGTTTCCTAGAGGTTTTCAGGTTATTCGGGTAGAATATAAAGTAAGTAGATAACAAATAATGAAGTGCATTTGAAATGCAGATAAAGGCAGGGCAGATGAGTCATGTCAGAACATGTTCCGGTATATGGTGGTCAGGCAGTTATTGAGGGTGTCATGATGGGCGGAAAGTACACCACGGTAACTGCTGTTCGCAGAAAAGACCATTCAGTATCTTATTATGAGTGTCCGAAAGAAGACAATCCTTCTTTGAATACCCTAAAAAAAATACCAATTATTCGAGGTATCGTTGCCATCCTCGAAGCCAGTGGAATAGGAACAAAGCATCTTAACTTTGCATCTGAGGTTTACGATGCAGATCCGGCTGAGGATGGTATCCGTGCAGTTCAGAAGGATGAGAAAAAAAAGCGAAGCCTGAGTACTATTCTCGGACTTACTGCGATCGGTATTCTTACCTTTCTTTTTTCGAAATTCGTATTCACACTTGTTCCGGCCGTTGTTGCCAGTTTTTTCGAACCGCTGATCAGCAGTAATACGGGCCAGGTTCTTCTTGAAGGCTTATTTAAAATTATTCTGCTCATTGGCTATATTTACCTAGTTTATTCACAGAATTTCTCCAAAACGCTCAGATGCTTGATCTGATCACTTTTCTCGATTACACCCTGTGCATGAAAAAAGTGCACGCAAAAAGGATCCAAATCTGGTAAAATTAAGTCACCACAACACCAGAGAGGATCCTTTATGATGACTACTTTATCGCAAATCACGTTAGATTTCAATCGAAAAATCAAACTATCAAACGATGGTGGTGAACTTTCTTCAGATAGCGGTCAACTGCTTTTTAAGGAGTTTGACGAGAAAATCGGTTTCTCAAAGACGTTTGAACGCCATTTGATACTGAATGATTCGCGCAAGAGTCCGTTCTATTCCAACGCAAAACTCTTTCGCCAGAAGATCTATCAGCTGCTGGCCGGTTACTCCGAGGATGACTCAGCCGATGCATTGATTCATGATCCCGTGTTTACCCAGGTTGTTGAAACATCCAAACTGGCGTCACAACCGACGTTATCCCGCTTTTATTATCGTTTCGACCAGAATACTCTTGATCAGCTCGCAGTGGCCAATCAGAAATTACTGGACAAAGTTCATCGATATCGCAAGAGCCGGGCACTGATTATTGACCTGGATTCCACTCACGTCGATACGTACGGCAAGCAGGAATCCTCAGACTATAATGCACATTACGGTACCATCGGCTTCCATCCATTGGTGGCGTTCGACGGGGCGACGGGAGATTTTTTGAAGGCGAAACTGCGTCCCGGAAATCGCTATACTTCTCATGGGGTCGCGGACTTTGTTCGGCCGATTCTGGAACACTACAACGAGCACTTTCCGGAAACCACGCCGTTCCTTCGTGGCGACAGCGGTTTTGCCACGCCTGAGCTCTACGAGCTGTGCGAAGAAGAATCCGTCTACTACGCGATTCGCCTGAAGTCGAATGCCATACTCCAGCGGATGGCTGAGGAGCTTCATCCCAACGATGCGTCGACCGGGGAGACCCAGTGTTACTATGAAGAAATGGCGTACCAGGCGAAGTCTTGGGACAAGCCCAGAAAAGTAATCGTTCAATCGGTTCGCCCGGCTAGCGAACTCTTCTTCACGCATACCTTTATCGTGACCAATCTGGTTGAATGCTTCTCCCCGAAACAAGTCGTTCTGACTTATCAGAAACGAGGGACCATGGAAAACTACATCAAGGAAGCCAAATCCGGATTCAGTCTGGATCAACTGTCCAGTCACAAATTTGAAATTAACGAAGGCCGATTGATGCTCAGCCTGATCGCCTACAATTTAACGAACTGGATGCGTACACTGACGTTTCCAGAGGGGCAGAAGAACATGCAAATTGAAACCATTCGAACCCGGATCGTGAAAGTGGCCAGTAAGTTGGTGAGGTCGGGGCGCTCCCTTTATTTCAAGCTGTCCTCCAGCTTTGTCTATCAGGACTTCCTCTGGAAAGTACTCGGACGGATTCAAAAACTTCAAATCGAATAGTGAAAGGGCACTCAGTTTGGTAGCATCAAAACGTTTTCATCAGGCCAACGGGGAAAGTCCATCTCAAAACGGTCCATTGTTGAGCGAAAGTTCAGAAATTAATCTTTCGAGTACGTTTTACGCGAAAAAGTAGACAAAATTAGGCAACCTCGTCCCGATAAACAAAAATCTCAAGAAACGATGAATGGTGAATAAATCAGGATTTATTTTATTTCTATGACGCCCCTGATTAAACGGCTGTTTCAATACCATGGGGCGGAACATAAAGTAATTAATACGTTTGAAAGCGGCGATCCGCTGACGGTGGAAAACGTCATGAAGCATTCAAGGTTTCATTATCGCTGCGGTTCAAGTTTTATTCTGTTTACAGCTATTATCAGTATTTTTCTGTATCTCTTTTTCCCTGCCGATCCGCTGTGGCTCAGGCTTGTGTCCCGCATTCTGCTGATTCCTTTCGATCTTGGTCTGGCTTATGAAATCCTGAGATTTACCAATCGGGTGCGTCATATTCCCGTCCTGCGCTGGCTTGGCTATCCCGGACTCAGTGTCCAGCTGCTTACTACCAAAGAGCCGGATGCCGGACAGATTGAAATCGGCATTCGGGCATTTGAAAGGATGCGGGCATGCGAAACGGCCATTGAGAAAGAAAAAGGGTATGTCACGAATCAGGTTCTTTAAATCATTCAGGAGGTGAATGTCCGTGAAGACGTTCCTTTATTCCTTATTCTTTTCGCTGATCGTTGCCCTCGGACTTTTCGGTCTACTCTCCTCTGTCCTTGATAATCCGACCGCTTTGCTGGTCCAAATGGTGATCGTTGCGATCATTGTGACCGTTGGTCTGTACCTGTTCCGTCGTCTTGCCGGCAGTGCCGGAAAAACAGCAGATCAGGCTTATAAAAAAGCGGCCCGGCAATCCGTTAAGCGTCATAAACTCGCGACAGCCGGAAAAAAGAGTCGCAATCTGCAGCATCCATCAAGGCTGAAAGTCATTTCGACAGGATCACGCACATTCAGAGATTTTTCCAGGACATCGTTGCGAGAGGACAGACATTTGACCGTCATTGATGGGAAAAAGGCTAAAAAAAAGAAACGGGTCCTCTTCTGAGATGATCAGGAAGAAAAACTTGCCGGCTGACATAATCTTTGACGACTCCACAGGCTGAGTTTTTCTGCTTATACTTACTCAGGGATGAAAAAAGACAGTCATCTGACTGTCTTTTTTCTTATATCTTTGAACGGGCAGTTACCCCCCTCAGGGTCATGAGGGAAAACGAACAGGCCCGGGTAACGGACCGCAGCAGCCCGATAAGGTCAACGAACAATCAGTCGGGGTAGCCACCCACTGATTGAGGTTTCACTTTATTGATGGCTTCATAAAACTTGTCTGTTATTTTTCGCTCCAGGTGCTCACTTGACGCGGGCGATCCGTGAGCCCCTTGCCCGGTAACTTCACCTTACTGCACTGCGCAGTCTCACCTCGCTCGCTGATCACTCAGGAGTCTCGTACCTTCCGCTCAGCCCATAAAGGATATAAGCAACAGGCAACGTTAACATACCTTATTAATAGCACCATTTTTTCAAAAAACGTTTGGCTTCCTCTCTGCCTATCTGATACAGGCGTTCTCTCTCCTCCCTGGAAATTTGAAGATCTTTCGTCTTGACTTCCGTAATGGGTATAGTGATGATATTTGAACCCTGAAGTTTCTCAATGGTCTGTTCATCCCGTGCTTCGCGCATTGTTGTGAACATCCCGCGAAATAAATCAGCCGCATTTCTTATTTTTACGACGCTTTCATTATTCGGTATTTTATTTGTAACCTGCAACCCGAGAAACGGGCGAAGTGGAAGATTATTTTCCCTGTCAAAAAGCCACAACGGAAAATTACTTAACACGCCACCGTCGACCATTAAAGATTTCTGTCCACTGCCATAGGACAAAGGGACAGGCTTAAAGAAGAAGGGAAGGCCCGCACTCATGCGTACAGCCCGGGCTACTGAAAACTGGCCGGGATCGATACCATATTCTGCCAGGTCATCAGGAAAAACAACGATTTTCTTCTTTGAAACATCCGCAACAATGACTCTGAGGGCTTCATCCGAAAGATCTGAAAAGTGGATGACGCCCTTTTCCTTAAGAACATGCAACAGCCACTTTTCCAGATCATCACCATTAAAGAGCCCCAGGCTGAAGTACATGCGGAGCCATTTATAAAGTGGGAAGCGGATCAGACCAGGCGGATCAAGCAGTTGCCGGGTATTCATTTCCACCATTAACCGTTTCATTTCTTCCGACGTATAGCCTGCAGCGACCAGAGCCGCCACAATGGCACCTGCGCTGGTTCCTGCCGTTCGTTTAAAACGGTATCCGGATCTTTCCAGTACTTCAAGTGCTCCCGCGAATGCAAAGCCCCTGACTCCTCCCCCTGAAAAAACAATATCAATCCACACAGGTCCTTCCCCCCTTACTTCATTAAATGAGGGAAAATAAAAAAAAGACCGGAAGAATCTTCTCCCGGTTTATCGTCCCGCATTAACGGGAAGTAAAGTCCCCACCTCAGGGTCATGAGGATAAACGAACAGGCCCGGTTGGGGGATAACGGCCCGCAGCAGCCCTGGGTACAACGAACAATCAGTGGGAGATGAAGACCCCCACTGATTGAAGTTTCACTTAATGTCAATCATTAATCCTTTTGTTCATCTTTTTCTGACTATTCTTCTTCTTCGCTTCGTTCTTTGATTTCCAGAAGCTGTTCTACCCGTTTGGGATCTTCCTCGAAATACTGGACAACATCGCCTATTCTGTCAATGGAGTCCCAGCTGAGGTGATGCTCGATCCCTTCAACATCTTTATAAACATTTTCATCATGAACACCGATCAATTTCAGAAAATCTTCCAGGAGTTCATGACGATAGACAAGGCGCTTTCCCATCTTTTTCCCTTTTGGGGTTAAAATAAATCCTCTATATTTTTCATAGATCAGATATTGATCCTTATCCAGTTTCTGAACCATTTTCGTTACTGACGATGAATGTACATTCAGCGCTTCCGCTATGTCGGAAACGCGGGCATACCCTTTATCCTGAATCAGCCAGTAAATCCGTTCAATGTAGTCTTCCATACTTGGTGTAGGCGACATAACGTCTCCTCCTAATCAACGATCACTTAATCACTCATTCTATGTTACAATACTACAATGGAAAAAACAAGGATTAAAGCGCTTTCACTATGGCGGATTATCCATCTGCCGGCTATTGTCACCTGACTTTATCTGCCCCTTCTTTAAAAAAAGGTTCTGAATCGGTATAATATGTTGTGATAAGTCTTGGGGGGAAACAGGTATGGGCTGGATAATTCTGATTGTTATGATCGCTGCTTATTTTGGGTATGTATTTATCTCCCGGTATTTGCAGCGCAGATATCTCACAACTTTAAGTGAAGCCGATTTTCGTGCCGGCTACAGAAAAGCACAACTGATCGATGTGCGTGAACCGGATGAATTTAAAAAGGGACATATACTGGGCGCCAGAAATCTGCCGCTCACGCAGCTTAAGATCAGAAAAGCTGAGATTCGTCATGACATGCCGATTTATCTTTATGATGCAAACGGTGTAAGAAGTGCAAGAGCTGCCGCTGTACTGAAAAAGCTGGGATACAAGAATCTTTTTCAGCTGCAGGGTGGTTTTAAGAAATGGGATGGAAAAATCAAAAAATCATGATATTATTTCATCCATTTCACTGAAAAAAGGGTGCACGATTCTGATCAGAATCGTGCACCCTTTTTAATATTTCACATTGTCTTTAGACAGTCTCAGGCTGATAGCGCAGAACCGGGTGGCGTGCTGCCCGGGTTTCATCGAGTCGGGCAACAACCGTTTGATGCGGTGCCTCCTGCACACATTCTGGATCTTTCTCAGCTTCTTCACTGATTTTAATCATGTGGTCAGCAAAGGCATCCAGTGTTTCTTTAGATTCTGTTTCAGTCGGTTCAAACATCATAGCTTCATCAACAATCAGAGGAAAATAGATCGTTGGTGGATAATACCCGAAATCAAGCAGACGCTTTGCCATATCAAGTGTCCGAACGCCAAGCTTCTTTTGCCGGCTTCCGGAGAGTACAAATTCATGTTTGCAAAATTGTTTATAAGGCGTTTCAAAATATGGAGAAAGCCGCTTCATTAAGTAATTGGCGTTCAAAACAGCGTCCTTTGACACCTGGCGCAGACCTTCCGCACCCATCGTACGGATGTAGGCATAAGCCCGGACAAGAATGCCGAAATTACCATAATAAGCCTTGACCCGACCAATGGAGAGAGGACGGTCATAATCAAGCCCATAGCTTCCATCTGATTTTCTGATAATCAGTGGTTTGGGCAAAAACGGCACCAGCTCCTTTTTCACGCCGACAGGACCCGACCCCGGTCCGCCTCCGCCGTGCGGTCCGGTGAAGGTTTTATGCAGATTGAGGTGAACAACGTCATAGCCCATATCCCCCGGACGGGTGATTCCCATGATTGCATTCATATTGGCACCGTCGTAATACACTTTTCCTCCCGCTGCATGAACAATGCTGGCAATATCACGGATATGTGTTTCAAACAGGCCAAGGGTATTGGGATTCGTCAACATCAACGCGGCAGTTTGATCATCTGCCAGCCTTCTCAGATCATCCAGATCCACAAGGCCCTTTTCATTTGTCCTGACGGTGACAGGTTCAAACCCGGCGACAGATGCTGAGGCCGGATTTGTTCCATGCGCGGTGTCGGGAATAATAACTTTTGTTCGTTTAAAATCGTGATTGGCTTCGTGAAAGGCACGGATAATCATCAGTCCTGTCCACTCACCATGGGCCCCGGCAGCAGGTTGCAAAGTGATTGCATCCATACCGGTTATTTCTTCAAGATTCATCTGTAACCGATACAGTAGTTCCAGCGCACCCTGAACGGAACTCTCATCCTCGTAGGGATGGATTTTTGAAAACCCCTCAAGTCTGGCCACGACTTCATTTACTTTCGGATTATATTTCATTGTACAGGAACCCAGCGGGTAAAAACCATTATCCACACCGAAATTTCTTCTGGCCAGTGCCGTGTAATGCCGAACCAGCTGGAGTTCGGATACTTCCGGGAATTCCGGTTCTTTTGTACGCATGTAATCCTGATCAATCAGATGATCCAGCGGCTCTTCAGGCACATCCAGTTCAGCGAGGCTGTAAGCGGTGCGACCCGCTTTCGACTCTTCAAAAATAAGTGTCTGATTTTCTTCAGTCATGAATAATTCCCCCCAGAACATCAGCAAAATCATCAATCTCCTGCTTCGTCCGCATTTCTGTAACAGCAACAAGCATCCGGTTTTTCAGCTCTTCTGAATCACGGCCCAGATCATAGCCGCCGATGAACCCTTTTTTCAGCAGCAGAGGGTTCAGATCAGCTACCGGTTTCCCGCAATGAATCACAAATTCATTGAAGAAGGCCCCTTCTGTCATCACCTGAACTCCCGCCTGTTTCAATCTTTTAGCAGCATAATGCGCTTTTTGTACATTTTGTTCAGCCATTTTCCGGATCCCATGCTTACCCAGTGCGACCATGGCTACTGAAGAGGCAAGCGCGTTGAGTGCCTGGTTGGAACAAATATTTGATGTTGCCTTATCCCGGCGGATATGCTGCTCCCTTGCCTGAAGGGTGAGAACATAGCCGCGCTTTCCATTTTCATCTACCGTTTCCCCGACAAGTCTTCCGGGGATCTTACGAATGAGTTTTTTTGTTACGGCAAAATACCCGCAATGGGGTCCGCCGAAGGATGTGGGAATACCCAGGGGCTGGCAGTCTCCGACCACGATATCTGCATGGAATTCGCCCGGAGGTTTCAGAACGCCCAGTGCAAGGGGATTACTGGAAACAATAAAATGCGTCTTCTTTGCGTCATGGACGATGGCCTCTATTTGTTTTAACGGTTCAATTTGTCCCAAAAAATTGGGATACTGAACGATAACGCATGCTGTCTGATCATCAACAGCCTGTCTCAGCCGCTCAGGATCTGTCACACCATTCCGGACCGGGATGGTTTCGACCTTCAGGTGACGGCCATGGGCATATGTGCTGAGTACCTGACGATATTCCGGATGCACGGCTTCAGAAACCAGAATCTTATTCTTTCTCGTTGTACCGGATGCCAGGAGAGCAGCTTCGGCAAGAGCTGTAGACCCGTCATACATCGAAGAGTTGGCCACTTCCATGGCAGTAAGTTCACAGAT
Source organism: Sporolactobacillus sp. Y61 (assembly GCF_040529185.1). Lineage (NCBI taxonomy): Bacteria > Bacillati > Bacillota > Bacilli > Caryophanales > Sporolactobacillaceae > Sporolactobacillus > Sporolactobacillus sp. Y61. Next base: position 2,584,786 of record NZ_CP159510.1, read on the forward strand.
CAGAGACTGGAATTCGAAAATGGCCTGTAATTCGCCCTGGGACACTTCAGCCTGATAAGGCGTATAAGCGGTATAGAACTCCCCTTTTGAAATGACACTGTCAACAACTGAGGGAACGTAGTGGTCATAGACCCCGGCACCCAGAAAAGATGGAAGATCTTCTGTCGAAATGTTTTCTTTGGCAAGTTTAGTCATCAGACGGATCAGTTCAGGTTCCGATAAAGCTTTTTCAACATTCAGTTTTCCTTTGAAACGAATACCTTCGGGAACGTCAGAAAACAATGTTTCATCACTTGTTACCCCTATGGTCCGAAGCATGGCTTTTCTATCTTCTTCGGTCATCGGAAGATAGCGATATGACGTCATGATGTGACCTCCTCAATTATTTTTTTTATTATAGAAGGGCGTATGAACAATTACCGCTTTTTTCCTTTTCCCACGGATATCGACTTCGAGAGTGGTCCCGGGCCGGGTATACATGATGTCAATCAGCGCAAGCCCGAGATTCTTTCCCAGAGTCGGTGACTGTGTTCCGGTCGTGATTTGACCAATTTTCCGGTTATCCGAATAGACCTCATAGTGTGTTCTCGGAATCGCCCGGTCTACCATTTCGATACCGACAATTTTTCGCTTAAGTCCGTTCTCTCTTTGTTCAGACAAAGCCTTCTGACCAAGAAAGGGAACATTTTTTTTCGCTTTAACAGCGAAACCGATCCCGGCTTCAAGTGGAGAAACATCAGGGCTGAGTTCCTGCCCGTAAAGCGGCAGACAGGATTCAAACCGCAATGTATCTCTCGCACCGAGTCCGCACGGGATTAATCCTTCATCCTTTCCTGCATCCAGTAATCTGTCCCACAGGGCCCGGGCCTTCTCCCACGGGCAATAGAGTTCAAAACCATCTTCACCCGTATATCCTGTACGGGAAACAAGTGCCTGAATCCCTTCAAGACTGACATGCTCCCGGAATGTAAAACGACTGATCTGCGCAAGAGGAATATCCGCAATCTTCTGAAGAATGTGTTCTGCGGCGGGACCCTGAAGGGCAAGGAGTGCGATATTTGCCGACTGGTTGGTCAATACCGCCTCTTCGGTTAAGTGACTGTCCAGCCAGTCAAAATCTTTATCAATATTTGCTGCATTTACAACGAGCATGAAGGCATCACCAGCCAGACGGTAGACCATCAGATCATCGACCGTTCCTCCATTCTCATAGCACATTGCCGTATATTGCGCATCGCCAGGTTGCGTCTTTGCTACGTTATTCGTAATCATTTTCTGAAGAAACGCTTCAGCTTCGGGTCCCTGTAAATGAAATTCACCCATATGCGATACGTCAAACAGTCCGGCCCTGGTTCTGACAGCCTGATGTTCCAGCTTAATTCCCGACAGACTGACCGGTAATAAATATCCGCCAAACTCAATCAATTTAGCATCTGAACTTTTATAATATTCATAAATCGGTGTCGTTTTCAAGGCTGATACCCGTCTCCCTTCATTTTTGCCAGTGTATAAAGAAAACCTGATGCCCGCTAAGCCCCGGTTGCACATAGTGCAGAAAAAAGGACAGAGAAAACACATTACGTGTTCCCCTGTCCTGAAACCTGAAAGTTTATCGTATGAACAACAATCGTCACACACGGTATCCCCTTTGGTGGCTTTCCTGTCTGTAGCACTCTCCAGAGGTGCGTCCGTCATGAGTCTTTTTGCCTGAGAGATTCACTGACTGTTTGCTCCTTCGGCGTCGCCCGGCTGCGCGCTCTCCCCATGCCGTCATCCGCAAAACATTCAATTGTTGTCGTTTAATCCTGTCTGAATCGGTCATACTAACAATACATATCCTACCATTTACAGGTGAATAAAATCAATGCTTTTCATTCACAAAATTTTAACAAAAAAGGTGACATAATATGGAACCGATTATTGAATTTGATCGTTCGTGGCAGGATGAATTGATAAAAAAAATTGAAGCCGGGGGGCCATGGGCCAATCCGGTGATGTTTGATCTTGCTTTCCAGGCGGAACAGGCCAGGATCGTCCCCTCTTTTCACGGGCTTATTGCTCCTTCTCAGTTACCGGATCTGAAGCTCCATCCGCACCAGGTTGAGACCGCACAGCATGTGATTGAAAAAATGCACGGTAAAGCGATTCTGGCAGATGAAGTCGGACTCGGAAAGACTATTGAAGCCGGTCTGATCATTAAAGAATATATGATCCGCGGGCTTGCCAGAAAAGTCCTGATACTCGTTCCTGCCTCCCTCGTTTCACAATGGGTTTCCGAATTGAACCGCAAATTTGCGATCCCGGCTGTACCTCAGCGCAAATCTTACATGTGGGACAAATGCGATGTCATTGTCTCCTCAATAGATACAGCGAAACGGGACCCCCATCGAAGTCTGGTGCTGAAGCAGGACTATGACTTTGTCATTATCGATGAAGCCCATAAACTTAAAAATCACAAAACCAAAAACTATCAGTTCGTTCAGTTGCTAAAAAAGCGTTTTTGTCTGCTGCTCACAGCTACGCCGATACAGAACCGATTAAGTGAAATCTTTTATCTTGTTTCACTTCTCAAGCCTGGTTATCTGGGCAGTGCCGATGTTTTTTCACGAGTCTTCAAGTCAGATCGCGGATCCCTGCAGAATGAAAAAAAGCTGAATAAACTGGTCAGTCAGGTGATGGTACGCAATCGAAGAGAAGATACGGGACTGCGGTGGCCCAAACGAATCGTCTGTTCACTCGACATCACATTTTCAAGGGAAGAGGCAGCCTTTTATCAATCTCTGACGGATTTAAGGCATGCCGGCATCATCCAGGGCTTTTCACTCGTCACCCTGCAAAGGGAAGCCTGCAGCAGTCGTGAAGCAGCATTCAAGACACTTAACAAAATATACCATGCCTCCGATCACCTCCACCACGAACATCTCTGGCATTCCATTTTCAGAAGACTGAATGCGATCACCCGGAACGCCAAGGCGGAAAAGGCACTCGAGCTTATCCGTGAGATTAATGATAAGGTGATCATATTTACAGAATACAGGGCCACACAGTTATATTTGCAATGGTTTTTTAAACAACACGGGATCACTTCCGTTCCATTCAGCGGAGGCTTTCGGCGTGGTAAGAAAGACTGGATGCGCGAACTGTTTAAAAGCAGAATACAGGTATTAATAGCGACAGAGGCCGGCGGCGAAGGAATCAATCTGCAGTTTGCGAGCCACCTGATCAATTATGATCTGCCATGGAATCCTATGAGGATTGAGCAGCGAATCGGACGTATTCATCGTCTCGGTCAGGAAAAAGATGTTCACATTTACAATTTTGCAGTGCACGGCACCGTAGAGAGCCATATTCTGAATCTTTTATATAATAAAATTCATCTGTTTGAACAGGTCGTTGGACGATTGGATGCTATTCTTACCCGGATAGATCTGAAGGACATTGATAAACAGGTTCAGACGATCTTTGAAGAATCTGATTCAGATGGCGAAATCCGCATAAAACTTGATAATTTAAGCAGTGTGATCAATTCTGAAAGCCAACCACTCTCGGAGGTGCGAAATGCAGCCGGCAGCCATTAATCAGTACCTTAATCGCTTTTTTACCGTTTCAGGATGCCGCCTGCTTCCTGAAACCAATGGTCATGTTCTCTCGGTAAAATTAACGGAAGAAATGGATAAAATTCTGATGAACCGGCCATTTTACTGGCACTATATCAAACAGACAGGAGGAACAGGCGAAACCGTAACACTTCGATTGCGGACCAATCCCCATTCCGATCAGGATGGAGAGTTCATTTACTTCGGTGCACCGCGCCTCCATCAGATTTTTGATGCCGCCAGACAGCTTGGGTCCTTCATTCGCTTATATCAGAGTCCACGGAACACCTCTTCTGCTGCACTGGAACCCTGGCTGTGCATGAACATGCGCATCAGTTATCAGTGTGACCTGAAAAAAGAGCGACTCTGTTCCGCCGGACTGCAACTGATCAACGGTACGTTAATCGATGGTTTTCGTGATGCCATCCGTGAACTACCTCTGTCCCCCAAAATACCTGATTACAGTTATACACTCAGTCCTCTGATCAAAATCAAAAGCGGCATGCTGCGAATCGAATCCTTTATCCGATCAACACTGGCCGATGAATCAAAAGACTGGGCAGAAGAAGCCGGAAGAAAATGGGCAGTCGATCAGCGTCTTCTGGACGCTTTTTACGAATCTGAAGAGGATAAACCCGAGCCTTATTTTCAGGAAAAAGAAGCACTTCGCCAGCAGTATCAGCCAAAAATTCAAATCCAGCTGATTAATGCGGGGCTGTTTTATCTGCAGTCTTCATCTTTTCTCCCTGGGAAATCATAATCCGTTAATGATCTCAAAGACAGGAATCAGAACTGATGCAAACAGGCCCAGGATAAATCCACCGATAAGCAGGAGAAGAACCGGCTGGATACAGGACATCAGGGTTTGTATTTTCTGGTCTGATCTCTTCATAACGGTCATACCGTATCGCTGAAGGGCATGATCAAGAAAACCGTTTCGTTCACCGTGTCTTACCACGGAAGAAAAATCAGAAAGATAATACCCTGCCGTTTCTAACGCTTTATCCAGTTCGATACCTTCTTCGAGCAATCTGCCCATCCGTTTTGCTTCATGTTCAAGAAACGACGTGGTCCCTTTTTCAGTCATACTGGCAACAGAATCCCGAATAGATAAACCGGCGCTTAATAAATGGCCCAGTTGAAAACACATTTGCTGCGTCAGATAAGACCTGACAAAATAACCGATGAAGGGAAAAGGAATCAGGCAATTTATCTTTTTTCCAATCGGTAAACGTTTAAACGTCAGATAAGCGCACAGCAGGATGAGGGCGCTCAGCAAACCTGCAGCAAAAATGGTCTCGGACCGACCGGATAACAGGATCAGTATTTTCATAATCTGCGGAAGTTCAATGGAAAAGGACTGATAGAGCCTCAGAAAACTGGGGAGAACGAATCGGCTGATAATCAGCAGAATCATACTCAGACACCAGATCAGGATAATCGGGTAACGCATCAGCCTGCCCATTTTCTCCTTATATTCCTCACGTCTGAGTACCAGGGTCCCACTCTCAATCAAACCACGGGACAATCTGCCACTTCGCTGAGAAAAGTAGACCGTCGTCGCAATTTCCCGGGAAAACCGGCAAAAAGCAGGACATCATGGAACGGTACACCTTTTTCCAGCTGAAGAATCATCTGATCTGTCTTTTTTCTCATTATCCCGGTCCATTCAATTTGCAGAAGGTTCAGGGCTTTTCTCAGGGAATATCCATCCCTGAGACATTCACCAAGCTGAATCAGCATCTTTGCCTGTTCTTTCTTTTTCCAGCGTCCGGCTCTCCACATTTGCTATTCCACCCCCCTTCCACTCTCTTTTCTCTATCAGTCCGTTTGTGACGCCTTCCTCCAGATAATCATCGAACGTTTTATACGCGGGCCGGCTGCTTCTTGATCTGCTGGACAGATATTCATGTAATGCCATTCCAGTCAGTATCTCAAAAATTCCCGTTCGACTCGGATGATGGCGGTTGCTGCAGTCTGTCCTGCAGACCGGCCCGCACTCCGGGCACTGAATATTTACCAGTCGCTGAGCAATCACGCCAACCAGCGTCTCCTTAAGGTCGTACTGGGGTACGCCAAGTTCTGTCATTCTTCTGATCGTGCCGGAAGCATTAAAGGCATGCACCGTAGAAAGGACAAGATGACCCGTCAGACTGGCCCGGACGGCCATTTTCGCTGTATTTTCATCTCTTATTTCACCGATCATGATGATATCGGGGTCGTGCCGCAGAATGGCTTTGAATCCCTCCGCATAGGAAAAATGTGCTTTTTCGTTCACTTCCATCTGCACAAAACTGTGATTTCTTATTTCAATCGGGTCTTCAATAGTGATGATCCGCGCATGATAACGTTTCTGTAATTCCATAAGCATCGTATATAATGTGGTCGTCTTTCCAGAACCTGTAGGCCCTGAAATCAGAATCATACCGCTATTAAAGTTAAGAAGGGAAGCAAGTCCTTCAGTTGCCTCCTGAAACACGGATAAGTCACGAACTGCCAATTCTTTCTGCTGCGGTAATAATCGAATGACCAGGCTTTCCTGTTCTGGTGTGGGGAGCGTTGACAGACGGAGTGAGACAACCTCGCTGTTAATGATGAGTCTCATTGACCCACTTTGCGGCAGCCTGCGTTCTCCTATATCCATGCCGGACAGGTACTTAAAATGATTAATGATTCGTTCAGCATCTGCTGCAGGCAAAAGGGTCATTTGATAAAGGTAACCGTGGATACGCAGTTCAACAAGCGTATCTTCCACACGTGGGATAAAATGAATATCTGAGGCCTCTGCCTGACAGGCGTGCTCCAGTAATTCTCTGCTCTTTTCAACAGTTTCAGCAGATATTTCGGTCAAGATGGCACCCGCTCTCATATCTGATTACGGGAATCGGGGGGATGGATTGGTCAATACGGGGAAATCTTACCTAAAGTTATTCATCGTGACAGAAGAATAATCCTGCAATATCTAAAAATATTTCTGACTTTGTGAAAAAAAAGAAAAACTTGCAGAATGGTGTCGCCGGAAGCTGCGCTTTTTCGAAAAAATTTTATATTTTCATAAAAATAAAGTGAAACTTCAAGCAACAAGGGTATTTCGGGCGTAAAGGGCGTTCCCGTTTTGGACGGCTGCGGGACACAAAAAAGAAGGACCGGCTCAGTCCTCCCTGATTTCATATTACATATTAGTTTAGATAATTTAACGGATTGACAGTTCCCGGATGCGGCGGCGGCGTCCAGGGACCGTTATACAGTTCAAAGTGCAGATGAGAACCGGTGGAATTTCCCGTACTTCCCATGGCACCTATGACCTGACCCCGGGAAACCTTCTGCCCGTTTGTGACATTTAGCTGCGACATATGGGCGTAAACCGAAGTGTAGGTCTGACCGTTTATGACATGGCTAATCATCGCACAGTTACCATAACTTGGCGACACGTAAGCTCTAAATACAATCCCGTCTGCTGTTGCAAGGATTGGCGTTCCTGTACTGTTTGCGATATCAATACCCGGATGGAAACCATTGTCAAAAGACCGGTAGCCATAACTCGAAGAAAGTCTTCCGGAGGCTGGCCAGCTAAATCCGCCAGTGCTCCGTGAAGCACTCAGTGTGGACGGCTGGGCCGGCTGAGCTGGCCGGGGGCTGACTGGACAGTCTTTTTGCTCCCGTTATTGGCAGCAGAGCCAGCAGAGCTGCTGTCTGATTGCGTTTGCGCGGTTTGCGCCTTCGCAGCGGCGTCTGCTTTCTTTTTTTCTTCCTCAGCCTTTTTCCTTGCTTCTTCCCTGTCCAGATCCCCCATCTGCTGTTTGATGACACTTGCCTGTGCGGCAAGAATATCGGCCTGTTCGTTTTTGCTCATAACTGTATCATTTATTTCTGTTTCTTTGACTTTAAGCTGAGCCAGCATACTTTTTTGCCGCTTCTGTTCCCGGTCAAGCTGACTTTTTAATGAGACGAGATTTTCCAGCCCTTTCTTTGTTTTTTCAAGTTTCACCTGAAGTAACTGCTTGTTCTCAAGCTGTGCTTCCTTATCCTTCTTCTGTGCATTAATGATGTTGTTATCCTGATCGGTTATTGTTTTCAGAGCCAGAAGACGGTCAAGAAAGTTACCAAAGCTCTTTGACCCCATAATCACATCAATATAACTGATTGCACCGCCATTTATGTATATCGACCGCAGACGTCCGCGCAGAAGACTGTCCCTTTTCTCAATCCGTTTCGTGATCTTCACAATTTCATTTTTTAATTGAGACATATCCGCCTGATTCTTCGCTACTTCCTTTTGTTTTAACTGGATTCCAGACGATAACTGCTGAATCTTCGTTTGTGATGTCTGTATTCGCTCAGCCAGGTTATCCTGTTGTCTGTCGTTTTCATTCAACTGCTCTTTTGAATCATTCAGATCATTCGTGTTATTCTTCTGTTTTTTCTGGACCGATTCCAGCCTGTCCTGAAGCTGACTCTTCGTTTCTGCCGAGGCGATGTTTCCACTGTACCCTGTCACCAGCAGAGATGAAAGACCGACAGCCAGTGTTACCCGTAAGACTTTAGGTGGTTTCAACTTACCAGACTCCTTTAATACAAAATTCTGTGTGAATCCTATATGTACTGTACTGATACTGATAAACTGACAAACTATCAGATAAACCGTCAAAAAATGACTATATTTTTATTATAGGAGAATTAAGGCCTGTTTTATATTACATTATCATTACGTTACAGATTCATCTGAAAAAAAACAATCGCCGGCGCGCACCGGTGATTGTTCTGTCGTGTCATTTTTTTATCGATCATGATACTTTCGCTTCTCTTAATAACCGAGCTTTCTGTTCACTATATTTTCTAACGGTTCATCTTTACTGAAGTGTTCTAGATTACGAAGAATCAGATCGGAACGTTTTTTTAACTTCCCTGGTCCGACGCCGAGCGAATGAGAAGTAAGAATGACATTCGATAATTTCCAGAGTGGGCTGTCGCCCGGAAGCGGTTCAGTGGCTGTGACATCCAGTCCCGCACCTGCCAGTTTACCTGATGTGAGAGACTGAATCAGCGCCGGTTCATCTACAGTCCCGCCTCGGCCGACATTGATGAACACGGCACCGTCTTTCATGTGTGAAAAACGTTCCCTGTTAAATAATAATTCCGTTTCCGGAGTAAGAGGTAAAATATTTACAACGAAATCACTCTGACCCAGTGCATCATCCAGTCCATTCATATCATAGAGTCTGTTTACAAAATCAGGTTTCGAGCTCAGCGTTCTTCTGACTCCGACAACAACAGACCCGAATGCGTGCAGACGCTTTGCCGTCTCAATCCCGATATCTCCCATGCCAACAAGTGCTACGGTTGCCCCATCCAGCTGAAGCGCGTGAGGCACGACATGCCAGATCTGCTTTTCCTGCTGTTTTATGTAGTCAGCCAGATTCCGCGTGAAAGCCAGAAGCAGAGAAAAGATATGCTCTGCTCCAGACACGCCGAATACACCGCTGGCATTGGTTAAGACGACTTGTTCCGAGAGATTCGGATGTCGGGCAAAATGATTTGCCCCCGCACTGGGCAGCTGCAACCACTGCAGCCGGGGCATCGCCTTCAGTTCATCATCAGATGGCCAGCCAATAAAGGCCTCTGCATCGTTAAGGGCAGCCTGATTACAGTTTGTCGCAGTCAAAAATTGAAATAGCGACCGGTACTTTGTACGGACCTTTTGAAGGACTTCATTAGAAAGTTTAAATTCATCATCAAATCTAAAAACAATCTTCTTCATGGTCTGGTCTCCTCTTAATCATTTTATGTTCCGTTTCGTCCCGCAACATGACCTGGTTATTTTTTTATCATTCTCTTGAAAGTATAATTCAGAGAATACCAGTTTTTCTACTGAAAAGTACTTCAGGCGCACTAAATCAACAGAAGCTCACCAACCAGGTGAGCTTCTGTGACTGTTCATCTTCAATTGTTAAAGTCGCAGGTTTGAAACTTGGGAAAAAACTGTTCAGGCAAGCGGGAACCAGCCGGTTGGTTTCGAAATGATTTTCCACAATCTGTCCGGGACGACCAGTTCCTTCTGTTTATCGACTAAGAGTCGGTCATGGATCTGGTCTATCTGATTGTCCTTTACCTTCTGCGTCCAGTCAGGGTCCATAATGGCTTCTCTCCCCAGGGCAACGAGATCTGCACCGTCATGAAGCCCCGCAACCGCTTCGTCAGGATGATGAATACCGCCTACAGCGATCAGAGGGACTCTGCCGCCAATATAATCCGCAAGCCGGTGAACAATGGTCCCGCTGTCTTCAGGACTACCATATGGTTTGGTTGTGATATCCTGCTGAGAAACATGTAGATAATGAATGCCTCTTTTTATCAGGCCATCAGCAAGCTGGAAGGTGTCCTTAAGATCATAACCGTGATATCTGTGAATTTCTTCCGGAGAAAAACGGTAACCGACAATAAATGAATCATTCGCATATTTTCTGACCACCGACTGTACTTCTTCCAGTACAGCAAAAGGAAAACGCAGACGATTTTCCAGCGAACCGCCCCATTTGTCCCTTCTCTGGTTAAAGTGTGCAGAAACGAATTGTTGAATTAAATAATGATTGGCACCGTGAATTTCAACACCATCAAAGCCGGCGCGTATAGCCTGTCTGGCAGCATATCCGAATTCCTTAATGATGGTTTTAATTTCTTCCTCAGAAAGTTCTGCCGGCACTTCACCAGGGTTAGAGAAAGACGGTACCGCACTCGCGCTGACAGTCTCATTAAAGTTGACAAACTTCTTTGGCGCTTCGCTGCCTCCGTGATGAATCTGCAAAACAGCTTTACTGCCTGCAGATTTCATTACCTTCGCCATTTTTTTCAGTCTGGGAAGCACCGCATCATCATAAGCAATAAACTGATGATCAAATGCCAGACCACCAGGTGATACCGCGATGCAGGCAGAAATAAATAACCCTGCCAGAGATGCTCTTCTTTTATAGTAATCCAGTTCCTGATCGGAAACTGTCCCATTACGGTTTCCTGACCAGGTTGTCATTGGAGCGATTGCCAGGCGATTAGCTAATCTGACTCCATTTGGCAAGTCAACAGGCTTAAACAATTCATCAAATGCCAACAAAATCACTCCCAGATACAATGATCAATTTTCACATTCATTATAACATTATAATTGACAGGTACTGAAACCAGTAAATAATCTGCCTGCCCTATGAGTCAGGCCAGGTCAAGTTCAACAGGACAGTGGTCCGACCCCATCATGTTGCTGAGTATCTTCGCATCCCTGATCCTGCTTCTCAGCCTGTCTGAAACAACAAAATAGTCAATCCGCCATCCGATATTTCGCTGACGGGCATGTGCCATAAACGACCACCATGAGTAGGCCCCTTCCTGCTTTGGATGCAGATACCTGAAGCTGTCGGTAAAACCGGCATCAAGCAGGCGGGAAAAATCAGAACGTTCTTCGATGGTAAAGCCGGCATTTTTTTCATTGCTTTTCGCATTCTTCAGATCAATGGACTGATGAGCAACATTCAGATCTCCACAAAAAATGACCGGCTTATCTGCGTCAAGGTGCTTTATATAATCTGTAAATGCTTTTCCCCACTCCATGCGGTACGAAAGACGTGACAGATCCCGTTTAGTGTTGGGGGTATAAACAGTCACCAGATAGAAATTTTCATACTCAAGTGTAATCACCCGGCCTTCATGGTCGTGTTCTTCGATCCCGATGCCATAAGTTGCGTTTAAAGGCTTACGCCTGGTGAAAATGGCTGTACCTGAGTAGCCCTTCCTTTCCGCATCATTCCAGAATTGCAGATATTCAGATGTTTGAAAGTCAACCTGGCTGCGTTGCAGTTTCGTCTCCTGAATGCAGAGGGCTTCCGCACCGGTCTCTTTCAGCCAGGCTCCGACATCCATCTTGCGCTGCAGAGCCCGGAAACCATTCACATTCCACGAAATAAATTTCACTGTCTTTTCCCTCACTGACTATTCATCTACTCTGTAATGATTCTATTACATGATATCTAAAGAATCAAAACATATCATCTCAGTTTTCAGGCCTGATCCAAAGCTTACTGAAATCAGCCCAGCCGAAAGCATTCAGGCTGATTCCCGCCAACGCCCCCTGAGCCTTGGTTTTTCTGATCCTTCAATTATACTTTCTTTAAACATCAATAAAGGCCCGGAAGCAGCATCCCGGGCCTTCTTGTAAATATGATTTTGCTGTAATCTTATTATGCGCGGGACAGAATCTTCATTTCCCGCTGAATTCATCCGAATAATGATTCAGAAGACCGTGCTTTGTATTCCAGACTTTCTGTGACAGATCCACATAGTAATTATGTGGATTCTCAAAGCGAAGAACCTCGGCCCACTGCCGATTCAGCTGCTGAATGGCAAAAGACCGGATTTCCCTTACCGAAGGGCTTTTATAGCACAATTTTCCATCTTTGAAAATCTGTTTCCGGAGTAATTCTGCCCTGTAATTTTTGAGTGTCTTTTTCTTCCATGTAAATACCGGATCGAACAAGGTCAGTGGTTTTGTCTCATCCAAAGTTTCTTCATGATCACAGATTAGATCAGCAATGGCTTTGTCTTGCTCTTTTTCATAAATACGGTATATTTTCTTAAAGCCCGGATTGGTTATTTTTTCTTCATTTTCACTGATTTTAATTCTTGGCACAACCTTCCCGCCCTTTTCCACGGCGGCAAGCTTATACACTCCTCCGAAAACCGGCTCAGATCTTGCGGTAATCAGCCGTTCACCAACGCCAAATGAATTAATCTGAGCGCCTTCTGCGAGTACATCCTTAATAATGTGTTCATCCAGAGAGTTTGAAATAACGATAATCGCTTTTGGAAAACCAGCCTCGTCCAATGCTTTACGAACACGTTTGGTCAGATAGGTGATATCACCTGAATCGATACGAATACCGAGCGGTTCATGCCCTTGCGCACGCAGTTCTTTGAAGACCTGAATCGCATTTGGTAAACCGGATTTCAATACATTATAGGTGTCGATCAGGACAAGACACTGATCCGGATAAGCACGTGCCCATGCCCGGAATGCTTCCAGTTCACTGTCAAACAACTGGATCCAGCTGTGTGCCATCGTCCCTGATACAGGGATATCGAACATCATCCCTGCCAGCGTATTGGCAGTTGCAGAGCAGCCACCGATCACGGCAGCACGGGCTCCGTAGATCGCACCATCATATCCCTGAGCACGTCGTGATCCGAATTCCATAACCGGGCGTTTCCCGGCGACGCGGCTAATCCGGCTTGCTTTTGTCGCAATCAGTGTCTGATGATTGATCGTAACAAGCACCATCGTCTCAAGGAGCTGCGCCTGTATAGCCGGACCCCTGACCGTTACCAGCGGCTCATTCGGAAAAACCGGATAGCCTTCCGGAATCGCCCAGACATCGCATGAAAATTTAAATGTGGACAAATAATCAAGAAATTTTTCAGAAAAGGCTTTAGTTGACCGGAGATAATTAATATCGTCCTTTGTAAAGCGCAGATTCTGCAGATACTCAATCAGCTGATCCACACCGGCCATGATGCAATATCCTCCGCCGTCCGGTATCCGGCGAAAATACATATCGAAGTAGACAATCTGATCGCCTACCCCTTCTTCCAGATAACTGTTACCCATAGTAAGTTCATAAAAATCAACCAGCATCGACAGATCCCGGTCATTTTTGACATCAAACCTGGATTCCATGATTTCATCCCCCAATTAAGGACACGATTCTAGATTTTATTGTAAGTCGAGTATACTATTGCGCCCGCTGCTTGTAAACGGCAAACGGATTCATGACCATCAAATTCAATGATCCTTACGCTGCCTGATCAAAAATCGGTCATCTGTGATTTGAAGTTGTATACTGAAATTGTTAACTATTTTTCTATTTTGGAGGAAACAAATGATTAAACTGATTGCCATCGATCTGGATGGAACGCTACTGAATCCTGATGGCAGTATAAGCAGGAAATCCCATAGCGCTCTGAAAGAAGCAAAAAATAAAGGTGTAAAAATTGTTCTCTGCTCCGGACGGCCGCTTGCCGGAATCAAACCCTTCCTTAAGGAACTTGGTCTGACAGATCCGGGGGATTATGCCATCACATATAATGGCGGACTTGTTCAGAAAACCGATACCGGAGACGTTCTGTCAGAGAGAATCCTGACGCGTCACGACATCATTTCTCTTTACGCATTAAGCCGGAAGATTGGTGTGCCGATGAATTTTATTGACATGAACAAAGTGTATTGCCCTGATCCTCCGGCAGACCGGCCTTCCTTATACAGACAGATCATGCATGCCCTTCCTTTTGTTAAAGCAGATATCGAACAACTTCCCTCTGATCTGAAAATTAACAAAGTTGTTTACTGTACGGATCAGGCGGCTCTGGATCAGGCAATCCGTTCCATTCCCGCATTTTATCGCAGTCAATATACGATGATGAAATCCAGAACCATCCTGCTTGAAATATTGAATAAAGATGTAAATAAAGCAAGGGGCCTGCAGGTACTTGGCTCTTATCTGAAAATTGCACCCCGGGAAATGATGGCCATCGGAGATCAGGAAAATGATCTGGCAATGATTCGTTATGCAGGACTTGGTGTTGCAATGGGGAACGCCATTATGGAATTAAAGAATGACGCACAATTTGTGACAAAAACGAATAATGAAGACGGGGTCGCCTTTGCCGTGGAAAAATTTGTTCTGTCCTGAAAAACATAATTTCTGATGCTAAACAGGGCGGAAAAAGGGACCGAAAAGAGGAGTAAACATAGTGTGCGAGCAGTGCACTTAATGTTTTTTTTCCATTATATGGATCCAATCCCTCCCAGCTTTTTCTGATCATAAACTCAGGTCACTAAGCAGAGACAAAACAGGATAGAACAGATAAAACGGATAAAACAGCCACTCATCTTCGGCATAGACCGTCAGCAAGAAACCAGTTAAAATGCCTGAGCAAAGAAAAATCGCAACATGTGAACGCCTTTTGATCCATCGAAAAGAATAACCCATCGCCAAAAAAAGCGGAATGAAAGTCAAACTAACCGTGATCTGTCCTACGGAAAAGCCTGCCAAAAAGCTGAAAACATAAATGCCCAAAGCAGAAAACCAATAAATAGGTAATGTTTGTGAATGCCAATCGTTCCGCCTCCCTCCCGGCAAATTTCATGTTAAATAATGACAAGTCGTTGCGTTTTAAAAAAAACTAGATCATACCGGCCCTTATTTGTTCCGGTATCATAACAACTTCCGGTTTCAAATCAATCGGTGAGAAATCAGGATCAATACATTCATCCCAGTATTCCAGATGTTTTTGATCCACCCAATGCTGCGAATTCTCTACTTCCTGTCCTCCTTCGCCTTGCACGGAGAACCAATATAGAAACTCCTGGCCGTCCATACGCTCCCTGAATATCGATTCTACATACATTTTTTCATCTTCCAATGTAAGTAGAACATCCTTCATGTATTGATTGAGAAATTCCATCCACTCATCAACACATTTTGACTTTCCCTGTTTCACTTTGAACTTAGTAAGCTCCACTTTCATTTTTCCTTTTCCTCCATGGCAACCGTTTCAGGTGATATTTTGAGAAGGGACAACTTTTCAGTTTCCTGACAGCAAAAGTGACCGCACTTGTCTTTAGCATGACCGCCCTTCCCTGTCTATCGTTTTACATTCAGGCGACTGCTGCCGTCTTCACCATCCCAACACCCCAATTTAGATGATCCTGCCATTTTCAAATTTTTCTTTATTATATCATTCAGCCTGCGAAATACTGCTTTGAAAGGCGCTAAGGATACAATGAATCACCTGATTTATCCTGTTCGCTCTGATTTTCGAGGAATTCAGCGATACAATATCCCCGCATGAACGCAGTCGTTCTTCCTGGCTGTACAGTCCAGTTTCTTATGTTTCCCCATTGGCGGACGTCTCGCTTATTTTTTAGTCCATCCACACCCCTTGTTTCAAACCGTCGATCCCATCGATAGAATGGAATACCTGGTTATTGTAAAACCCCCTGAAGTTGAATTTTGGCTTCAGGGGGTCAGTTCAACATCAACCTGTATTATGGCAGATGTTGCTGCTTCTTTATCATGGATTCTTCTTTTATCAGACAGTCTGTTCCGGTGCTTTTCTGAGTAATGCCATGAGCCCGGCAATTAAATAGAGCACACCGGGAATAACTAATTCAGGAAGGCTTAAGATTCCGGCCACAATAAAGAGCCAGCCAGCTGCTTTTACCTTCACCTGCTTAAACAGGAAAATCAATCCGATGACTGCAAGTATGATGCTGACAACTGATAGAAAGATCAGCGACTGACCGAGAAAATGAACGAAAAGTACAAATGCCTGTACTTCAGCATCCGTAAAATCCTGCTTTGTGTCCGCTACAGCAATTGTCTGTCTGATCGCCCCCTGATTAATTCCCAGGAAGCGAAAACCTGAGAGCATAGCCAGAACATTGAGTCCGGCTGCAATTAATGACATGGATATTTCTGCTGTTCTCTTCAAAAAAACATTCCCTTCACTTAATAGAATCTACCCTTCAGACAATTCGCATAAGCCAGATATCTTCCATTTTTCAGGCAACACAATGTGATATATGGGATGATTACACGATGGAACCCTTCACTTCCTAATAAAACTATACAATACTTCGCCACTATGTTCACGTATATTTTTAAAAAAACGGATTATGCAAAAAAGAGCGGGAGGAATTTGACTGTTCACCGCTGAATTGGAATTCTATTTATTTGTTCCATCGGCTACTGCCCGATCAGCTTTCTGGAGTGTCCCGTTGTCCCGGAAATCAAGATCCATGAATCACCCATTTTTATACAAGAAGAAATGGAAACTAATACTATGTTTTAACTTTAATTACATATAATGGTTTTAGTAAAAAAATAATTGAGCGCTGATTATAAATGATTACAAGACAGCACTCAATTCTACCCGGATGATTCATTTCCTTTATGTAAATCTAGTGTGCGTATTGAATCAACCAGGCAGGCTGCAATCACAGCCAGAATAAAATATGCTATTGTAATGATGGGGAGCATTAGCAATAGAAGTATCAAAAGCCAAACAAACCAATCACCATAACCCAGATATCGTTCTTTAAGAACAAGATCTTTCACCTCCTTTGCTGTTATAATATTAGCATGATTTAATATCATTATTTTAAAATGTATCATATATTCACATAAATAGGAGAATAGTCATATGGGATATCAATTGGGAGAAATAGTAAAAAGAGTAAGGCAATCTAAAAGATACACACAAAAATATGTATCACAAAATAAAATGTCCCGAACGACTTATGCTAAAATTGAGTCGTGTCAAATGCAACCTACCGTTGGAAAATTCATGCACATCCTGGAAAAGCTGGATATTTCGTATGATGAATTCAGATATATTCAAAATTCTTATTCGCTTAACGGCAAGGAAGAAATCATTCATGATTTTTTTCGACTTTCAACAAATGTTGATAGCAAGCATTTAAAAATTTTAGAGAAAAAATGTGAAAGCTATCTTTCCCATTCATTTGATAATGTCGTTTCTGACATTCAATCAGCATGTAAAGCTCAACTCCTGATTGCATTAGATAACAACTATGACAAAGCCTATTCATTTGCTACAAAAATTTGGAACAGACTGTCAAAGCTGGATAACTGGTACTCCACTGAATTAAAGCTTATAAATAATATATTCTTTTTTTTCCCCTTGGAAACTGGAATCTCCATTGTCAAAAGGGCGTTACAAGAAATTGAACGCTTATCATGTGTAAATGGAAATAATAGTCTTAAACCGGCCTATCTACTCAATCTGACCCTGCTGATGCTCAATAATAATCAAAATTCTGAGGCATATCAATATGCAAAAAAAGCTGTAGAAGAGTGCACTAACGAAAAAAGATTTGACGTGTTATCCCTGGCTTATGCACGAAAAGGAATAGCTTTAACAAACCTTGGAAAAATCGATTCGGGCAGAGCGGCTATTAATAAATCAATCCAGATTTGTGATGCGTTAGATCAGGAAGCAATGGAACAAGCTATCAAGGAAGAAATTCATCAAAAAATAAATGGTGGAATAAGCTTTTGACCAGTGGTTTTACTTTTCTAAGTTTAACGAAATGGGAGGGGTTTTAATGAAACACACATTTAAAGCACTAATTGTTGAAAAAAATGACAACCAGCTTTCAACAGGTATTAAGAAAATTAATCTGAGTGATCTTCCTGATGATGATGTTTTAATCAAGATCAGTTATTCAAGCATCAATTATAAAGATGGGCTGGCAGTGAAAGCGGACGGAAAAATAGTCAATTCCTACCCTTTTGTTCCAGGTATCGACTTGTCAGGCGTTGTTGTGTCATCCAGAGATCCCCGCTTTCATGAAGGAGATCCTGTTATCGCCACAGGTTACGATATCGGTGTCTCCCATTTCGGTGGATTCAGTGAGTATATGAGGCTGCCAGGTGACTGGGTCGTTCCTCTTCCTGATCATTTAACCCTCGAAGAAGCCATGGTTTATGGGACTGCCGGCTTTACTGCCGCATTAGCTGTTCAACGTCTGGAGGATAATGGACTGACACCGGATCAGGGGAACGTTCTTGTAACCGGTTCCACAGGTGGAGTTGGAAGCCTTGCATGTGCGATGCTGTCAAAACTTGGCTATCACGTCGTTGCCAGTACCGGAAAAACATCGGAACACGATCATTTACGGCAGCTTGGTGTATCTGAAATTCTCTCAAGAGAAGCAGTGATCGATGAGCCTGTCCGTCCTCTTGGCCGGAGAAAATGGGCGGCAGCCGTCGATTCAGTCGGTGGAAACACCCTCGCCTCCATTCTTGGCAAAATTCAATACCAGGGCTCTGTCGCTGCATGCGGCCTGACCGGAGGAAATGCTGTTCCGACTTACGTGTTCCCCTTTATATTACGCAGCGTCAATCTTCTCGGCATTGATTCCGTATATTGTCCGATGCCACGGAGAGTAAAAATATGGCATCGTCTGGCCACAGATTTGTTTATCGTGAATAAGTATAATGAAATGAAACGATCTATTTCACTTGACGAATTGCCTGAAAGACTGTCAATGACCAGTCAGGGCGGAAACACAGGACGAACGGTAGTTAGAATTGCAGATTAAAAATTGTTGACTTCACTTGCCTGGTATTATATCATCAACTTAATTCAAGACACATTAAAACCTTTGACGTGGAGATCAAGACAATTTTTGCCCGCACAGAGAGCCGGCGACGATGAGAATCCGGCCGGAAGCAGATTGTTAAATGGACCACTGAGGGCACAGCTGAAAGAACATCTTCTCCATTAAGCTGTGACGTGCAGATATACGTTAGTTATCGGGAGTATGCCTGTACTCTGCTAAGCGTGGAAAATAGCCTGATTGTTTTCCAAATGAAGGTGGCACCGCGGAAAAATAACCGTCCTTGACAATAATTTGTCATGGGCGGTTTTTTACTGGGAGGAGATAGATGGAGACAGATGAGTCGAGTCGAGTTGAGTTGAGTTGAGAAGCCGCAGGAGTCAATACGGAGAATAAGAGGGAAAATAATCCTGAATTATTCATAGCAGCTTATTTTCTATGGTTTAGGTGGTAATTTCGCAAAGGATTTTACAGATTTTTACTAAGCGAACAACTTAACGATGATTTTGAATGCCTGTTGGCCCGCATGGAACATGCGGACAGCCATTTTCTCGTTTTCAGGGCAGACGAATCCCGTCGTTTCCAACAGAAATTCTGAATTTTTTAAGATTGATGGTCTGGACACTATGCCAATGCCGGCAACCGATGGATTTGATCCAGCGTCTGCCGGAAGACCTTTTGGTAAAGACAGTGACTGCAGAGTCGGAAAATGAGCGAACGGCCGGAATGAACGAGCCTGCCGGCAATCTTGATCAGGCGAAGGCGCACAGTATCCATACAAAGCCGCTTCTTTTTAGCGGATTTCGGCAGACAGAGCAGGCGAAACCCGGCTTCAATATTGCTTGCCAGCATACGAATCTGCAGTTTCACCGCGTTGGCTTCAAAACGGGTGCTGCTCAGCTGATCAAAGGCAAAACCGTTCTTGCCTTCCTTGATCAGGTTTTCCATCGTGCCCCGGTTTTGATAGAATTTAATGACGCGTTTAGCGGGAAGGCTCATATTCGTGACAATAAAGGTCGGCTGGAAAAAGAGCTCACCTTCCGGGCGCTCCAGTTTCACAACAACTCGCCGGGCCTGATCCCAGGAAGCCGCCTGGTACTGAAATTCACGATAAAACACGACTGAAGAACCGACTGGCATGGCGTGCTTTTTCTGACGGGCTTCCACAAGCCGCTGTGCTTTTTCAGCCAACCGGGGGTTGGCCTTCAAACGGATGGCGTAAAAAACCTCTTTTTCCTCACACAAGCTGTACAGCCCGGGAACGGCGAAGCCACTGTCTCCCCGGACGGCCAGATCCTGTCCGGGATTGAGCGAGCGATAGTGTGCCAGCACCGGACGGATAAAATCGACGACACCACGGGAGGTGTAGACATTGCCGGAACGTAGTTCGGCTTTCAGGCAGTAGCCGGTCAGCGAGTCAAACAGGAGAAGCGGATGGTAGCCGGTGTCCTGGTAATGGGCATTGTAGGCCGTCCCTTCCTGATGCCCGGCGGTCTCAAAATTGGCTGAATCCACGTCAAGCACTACCTGCTGACTGGGCCTGAGGGCATAGAGTCGATCCAGGTAAGCTTGATTGACGGCTTCCAGCGATTGAACGGTGTCGGCATCCACGCGTTGATTAAAGCGGGACAGCCGCGGTTGGGAAGCCAGGTGCTTCTTCTCAAGCAGGGTCGTGAATATGGGATCTGTTCCCAACTCATCGGCCTGGTCGTCGGTGTGATAGCCAGCCAGGTGCTGATAGATTTTCTGAATCACCACCTTTGGGTTGGTGTGCCTGGCATGAGTGACCGGATCGTTCACGTACAGTTTTTCCTGGATCAACTCACTGAGGCCAGTCTTTTCATCGAATTCTCGATAAAGTAATAAGCCGGAATCAGAAGAAAGCGCGCCGCCTGAGAAACTGGCCTTAATCTTTTTATTGAAGTGGAACGTTGATTCCTTTACACTGGACATATGAGGAGCCCCCTGTATGTTTGTTTTCGCTTAACTTAATCATACAAGGAATGAGCTCCTTTTTCATTTCCTTTTTTCACTTTTCAGGTGAAAAGTGAAAATCGCTGTAAACCTTGGTGGCTCAACGACAAGTAAAGTTCATACCGCGGGCCATGAATATTCTAGGATAATGATTACCGACTGGTTACAGAAAAACTCAGTATTAGCACAAATAGAAGTCTCTTCAAGTACAGAAGCGATTGAAAAAAGTGGACAGTTACTGGTTGACAGCGGCTGTGCAGAACCAAAATATATCACGGCCATGCTTGAAAACTTTTACAGGAACGGGAATTACATCGTCATGGCACCGGGCATTGCCGTCCCGCATGCCTCACCCGGACCGGCAGTACTCCGGCCGGGACTAAGCCTGCTGACGCTGAAAAAGCCTATACATTTTGGCCATCCGAAGAATGATCCGGTTAATCTGGTCGCCGCGTTTTGTGCCGTCGATCATCAAAGCCATCTAGGCATGCTGATGGATCTGGCAGCATTACTGGAGCGCCAGGACAAACTGGAACGGATGCGCATCGCTTCATCGAAAAAAGAAATTTTAAAAATTGTATCAGAAGATGTGGAGAAATCATCATGTTGAAAATCGCTACGGTTTGTGGTGCCGGAGTAGGAAGCAGTATGATGCTGAAAGTTTTTGCTGAACAGATTCTGGAACACGAGAGCGTTGATGCAGATGTTACTGCTTCGGATATCAGCTCCCTCGATCCTGCTGCTTATGACGCAATTATTACAGCGTCGGCATTCGCTGATTTAATAGACTCTAAAGCTACGCGGATTATCCGAATGGACAATATGCTGGATAAAACTTATCTCCGCGAGCAGCTCATTCATGTCATTTCTGAAACAGCAGGGAGGAATGAAGGCTGATGGCATTCATCCTCTACATAATCAACTATATTTTTAACCAGGCTGTTTTCGTTATCGGTCTCGTGATTATCATCGGGACGCTGGTACAGAAAAAGTCCTGGAACCAGATCATCTCAAGCACACTCAAGGGCATGATTGGTTTTCTCATGATTACGACCGGAGCCCAGTCCCTCGGTATGGCTCTCCTGCCTCTTCAGCCGATGCTGGCCAGGATCTTCAATTTCAGTATCTCAATGCCAAACATCGAAAAAGCGCAAATGCAGAGTATGGAGGGAATCGGGACGGAAATGGCACTGATCTTTGCATTCGGTTTTGCCATTAATATTCTGCTCGCCCGGTTTACACGGTTCAAATATGTCCATTTGTCTGCGCATGTTTCTTTTTTTTACGCTGGACTGATTACCGCGTTGCTGAAATTTGGAACAGACCTGCCGACCATTCCGCTCATCATCATCGGTGCGGTCCTGCTCGGATGCTACATGACTTTTACCTGTGCTTATATTGCGCCACTCATGAAAAATGTTAAAGGCGGGAAAGGATTCACACTGGGACACTCCAGTTCAATTGGTATTCTTATTTCTGCGGGGATCGGGAAACTCGTTGGTCGTGGGTCAAAGGATCTTGAAGACCTCAAACTGCCAAAAAATCTGAACTTTCTCCGTGAAATGACCACCGCGCTGACTTTAGTCATGACTCTGCTATTTCTTGTGATCACACTGATTGCCGGACCGGAGTGGGTAACGACTCATGCCAGCAACGGACGGGACATAGTCAGCTTCAGTTTTCTGAGCGGGCTGCAGTTTGGACTGTGGATTACCGTTATCATTACAGGTGTCCGCATGATGCTCTCTGAAATCATTCCTGCTTTTCACGGGGTAGCTGAAAAAGTTATTCCAAATGCGACACCCGGACTGGATATCCCGCTTCTGTTCCCGTACTACCCGACATCAGTCATTGTCGGGTTCCTCATGAGTTTAGTTTCCGGATTGATTGGCATGAGCATTCTCGATCTGATTCATTATCCGGTTGTGGTCTTCCCTGCACTGATTCCCACGTTCTTCACCGGGGCAATCACAGCCATTTTCGGTAACTCAACCGGTGGACGCCGTGGCGCTATTACGGGCTCATTGCTCAACGGCTTCATATTAATTTTTGGACAGGCCTTCCTGCTGCCGATGATCGGGACATATGAACCAGTCATGCGCATTCTGAGCGAAACGGACTACTGTTTCTATGGTCCCCTTCTGGGTCTGGTATTGAAATTAATGGGTATGATTTAAGCCTTTTATACCCTTTTGTTTAACAAACTATCTTTATAACACAAAAAAGCAATGCAACGGAATTTATTTCCATTACATTGCTTTTTTCCTTTCATCGGAAAGACAGGATTTGAACCTGCGACCACATGGCCCCCAGCCATGTGCTCTACCAAGCTGAGCTACTTTCCGTTATGTCAAATAAAATGACCAATTAACATGATAAGCGGTCCGATGCTTCATGTCAAGAGAGAATAGACACGAGTCTTTCATCCTGTTCGATGATCAATCCTTTATGAGGAAATCACAAGATGATAAGCATGACCCAGTTTTGTCTTACCTTCCCTCCGAAAACCATATTTTAAGAAAAGTTTTTGTGAGGCTATATTATAATCATAGATCTCACGGACATACAGGTGCTTCAATCCCTGACGCGTTGCCCGCTCAACCAGAGCATTAATGACCTGTGAGCCAATCCCTTTCCCCCTGCAGGCGGGGTCCCCAATGACGATGGGCAGATCATGAAGAGCTAAAGTCACATCACCGATCGGGTAAAAATGGTCTGCTGCCTGATATTCAATATAGTAGAGTTCACCCATCTTCCCGAGCACACGGTACATTCGCGATAAAGTTTCCCTGTCATACGGCCGTCTGTCCGGTCCGTCAACCAGACGAAGGGTTTCTCTATCCTGATACCACGCAAAGGCTTCGGGTATGATTTCTCTGAACTTTATCAGCCGTATCCTTTTCGAAACGGTCAGAATGTCCGGCTGATCTTCTTTAAAAATCTTCATGAAACATCCAGCACCTCTGCAATTTGTTTATTTTCATATCATGGTTTTTCTTCTGTCAGCTCATTTACTTTAACTTTCAGCGCCTCTTTGAACCCCTCAAAAGCTTCAGGCTTTAATTCTCTTAAAAGTACTTGAACGAGCTGTTGTACCGCCATTTTCTCGAGGCCTGCATCCAGCAGGATCAGGCTGCAGAAACATTCCACAGGAATATGCCCGGGATATTTTTCCATTGCCCCGGTTATCATCGCCATAGCCTGATCAACCTTTCCGACATTTCGATAAGATGAAGCAAGACAGATCATTGCCACTCGCTCATCATCCGGGTCAAGCCCTGAATCCATGGCTTTTTTATAAGCAGGAATCGCTTCTTCTTCTCTGGAAAAGTGATCGAGAGCCAGCGCATATTTCAAACAAAGTCTGCCATTATCGGACTGATGTTTTGACAAATCCCTGAGAAGACGAAGACAGGCTTCCTCCTGGCCTTCCTTTAAGTAAAGGTCAGCCTTCTGAATGATAGTGTCTGCTGAATCGCACAAATGATCAGATCCCTTCCTGGGAAGTGCAGGTTACGTATAGACTTTTGTCGGTATACGGTACCATTTTTTGTGAAAAGACTAAGCCTCTGGAGGATTCTGCTGTTTGCCAGGCGGCAGGCTTTTCTTCATTTGAATCAGTCCGGCGAGTATATGACCGGCTGAAACGATTAAATCTTTCAACGTTTGATTTACATAGCCTTGTTCAAATTGTTCCATGCTCTCCGGCAATTCATCACGATCAAGTACACACTGCTTTCCCTCCGGCGTCACGAGCAGATCCACAATTAAGTCTTCATAGGAGACCACTTGATCGCTAATCCGTGTATTCCGGACGATATTAAAGTATGCGCCTAAATAGTTGCCCCCGCTGCCTTGCCAAATGTAAACGTTATATGGCCGATCTGTCCAGTACCAGGCATACGTACGGCTGCCCGCCGGAAGATTTACAATCACAGCATCCCTTCCAAGTATAACAGGATCAGGCAACACATAGGTCAGGACGACCCGATCAGAATGCCGACTAAGAACCTGACAGCGGTATTCCGCTATAGAGCCATCATAACGGATTTTTCTTTCGATCATTTCACATTTATTGTGAAGAATTGCTATTCACCTTCCCTATAACGTCAGGAATCATGGGTGCACATTCTGGATAAGTGTGTGCACCCGGTTGTAATAGATGAGACAGGCTGTTAACTGAACACATCATCACCGCTTTTATGTCCGAGCCCGGGATGATGATCAAATCGGACAACGCCGACTTCAGCTTTTCCCTTAACTGCACGGGCTATCTTCCCTGTGCCGATATTTCCAAACCCGCCACACAATTCAATGGCTGTAACACCCTCATCAGCGAGGGCAACTGCAGCCTTAACCGCTTCATCGTACGTTCTGACCCCAATGACTTTCAATTTAATCACCGGTGTGTCAATCAGGGCACGTGCTTCATCCGTATTTATCTCCGGTCCGATAAAAATAAATGCTGCTTTTACCTCCATCGAAAAACCCCTCCCTTAATGATTGTAGCAAAAAATGTATGCGTTAACAGGTTATATTGATCACAATGATTCCATTTGAATGGAGGTAAACAGCTGAAAAAATAGCGCCAGATTAATCCGGCAATCATGCCAAGAGCAACGGACGGCAGAAATCGTTTCATCAGTTTGATGGCAATGGCTCCGGTCAGACAGGCAATGAGAACAGGTACAGACAGGATAAGATGACCTTCTGAGGGAATCAGGGTCTGTTTGACAAGCAGGGCAACAATGATTGCCACCGGCACAAAATTAAAATACTGTCTCAGAACAGGATTCAATTTTTTTCCTGCCATAAAAAGCAGATCCGTGATTCTGGAGAGATAAGTCGTTACGGCAAGGACGCTGATTAGCAGCCACTGATTATACATGAGCGGATCTCCTCCAGAAATAAAGTCCGGCAATCGGTGCGAAAATACCCGTCAGAATAATTGTCAGCTCATTACCCGGACTCAATGTTTCTAATCCAGTTGCAATTAGGGCTGCGGCAAGAGCTGTTGCGATGACGGGCTTCCCCTTCAGCCCGGGAATAAGCAGTGCCGTAAAAGTTACGGGGAAAGCAAGATCCAGTCCCCATTTTTGCGGATCCAGTTGATTTCCCATAAATGCGCCCGAAAATGAAGCGGAGACCCATGCGATATAGAAACAGGCGGTAATGATAACAAAATAGAGTGGATCAGGTCCCGTTTTCTGAAATCTGGAACTTGCCAGAACGAAAGGCTCGTCCGAGATACCGAAAGAAATCAGCCATTTCCATTTTCCTGCAGGTGCAAGACATTCTGCCAGTGCAGCACCGTACAGCAGATTGCGCAGGTTAAGTAAAAGAGTGGTCAGCAGAATACTTGCCATGCCTGCACCGCCTGCCAGCATCGCAACAGTCACGAGCTGTGCAGAACCTGAAAAGACCAGAAGTGACATGGCGACAGCGGTAAGCAGACTGAATTTCACCTGAGCGGCCAGTACACCAAAAGACAGGCCGTATGTCCCAATAGCCACTGCCAGAGGCATGGCCTCAAAAAAAGCGGTTTTTATGAAAAAATGATCCTGCCCGAAATACCCAGATCGAGACGGACTTACAGCAATCATTTACTTGCGCAAATATAATATCCACTTTTATACCAGTCCAGGTATTCGATGTGGGTTTTCCACCCTCTCTCTTCATAGGCATGTGCAATCTGACTGGGTTCAAGCCTGTTCCGCATTCGCGGGTTATTCCTCCTAAACCAGCCCATCTGACGGATTTCTGTTGTAACAATGGAGGTGATATCAGTGAAAAACTGCTCCGTATCCTCGACAAACATGAATACATCCCTACTCACAAGATAATCCACAGATCCAGGGGCAAAAAACTGGTTCAGGTTCCTGAGATCAGCCAGAACAAATTTAAATCTGTTATGACAGAGACCTGCCGTTTCTTTTTCGCACGCGGGATCGGTATCCAACCCGTACAGTTTGTCAATCTGCTGGTTCTGAATGAGTGCCCTGCTCAGGAAGCCGCTGCCACAACCGAGATCCAGCACAAAGCCGGACAATCCGCTGAAGTACGATAATATTTTTTTATTATAAAATGCCTCAGCATCCGACTGGCGGATGACCCTTTCATGACCGCATGCAGAACAATTTATCTTGATCGAAAAGGCCGTTTTTTCCCATGGATGATGCCCATTCTGCAATATAGAGCATGGTTCCCCGCACTTATCACAATAACTGCCCCAGACAAAGTAATCGTGTTCCTGAAACATCTGGTTCACCTGTTCCTTTTTCCATCCCTTTTTTTACATTTATTACTATAAATGAAAATAAGCGATCTGTCATTACTGTATCGTTGAATGCTTCCGTACCCCCTTTTCTGAGCGACATGGTATGATGAAATAGTGAATTGACATGCTGGAGACCCGCCTGTTGGAGGAAAATGATGTCTGCCTATCTGCATTTACTGATGTCCACTACAGTTCCGATTCTTATCATCTGCCTTTCCGGCATGCTGCTTCAGCAGAGGCGTCCGGTGGATACCAAACTGCTTGCAGATATTGGTCTGTACATCTTTGCACCGGCTCTCATTGTCAAGGCGCTGACCGATTCCCGGCTCCAGGGTAGAACTGTTCTTGATATTTTCTTTTTTACCGTAATTATGACTCTTGTACTGTGGATTCTGGCCTTCCTAACTGCAAAAATTTTCAAAATGCCAAATAAAACAGCACAGGCATTGACACTCACCACACTGTTCAGCAATTCGAACAATTACGGACTTCCCGTCCTGCTTCTTGCTTTTGGTCACAGAGGTTTTGCGCTCGGCGCCATTTATGTCATTGGCCAGATTATCCTTGTGAATATCCTGGGCATGTATATCGCATCCCGCTCCAGCATGAATGGAAAACAGGCTTTGATTCAGATTTCAAAAACACCACTGATTTACGCTGCGATTGCAGGTGCTGCATTAAGTTTACTCCACCAGCCGCTTCCGATCGGTATCGATGAGGCCGCTCAGCTCCTGGGCACGGCTTATCCCGCCCTGGTGCTTCTGATCCTCGGTGTTCAACTTCGCCGGACGCATCGGTCGGGCCTGCACCGCCCGGAAGTATGGACGGGTGTGATCCTGCGCATCATGGCTGTCCCCCTGCTGGCAACAGTCGTCCTGAAACTGCTTGGCATCCACGGTTTGCTCGCCTCGGTGCTGCTGGTCCAGGTCAGTATGCCGGCAGCGATTAATACCGTCCTGCTTGCTGAAAAATATGACGGAGATACCGGGATGATTTCCCTGATCGTCTCAATTACCACCATTCTGAGTTTTGTCTACTTACCCGTGCTCATTTATTTCGGGTAACTGGAATCTTTTTTTCTTGATCTCTTCCATAGATCGATGTAGAATGAAAGCGAATCAGGCAGAGTAGATAATTGTGGGTTACGTGCCCGGGGACGGGGAGTTGTCCCTGGGACGAAAAGCCGGATCCTTTTTCGGATGAAGGTTTGCCGTACAATTATTGCATCCCGCTGCTGCATACCGGAGTCTTCCTCCTCTATGTAGCAAAAAAATGTTGCTGAGGGGGAATTTTTATGTCCATTTTTACTGCTGAATATTGGAAAACGGCAGCAAAAGCATTAAATAATCTGAAAGTACTCGTCCTTGCTTCTCTTCTTATTGCGCTGAGTGTGGTACTCAGTTCCTTCTCTATTCCCGTTGCAGAGAATCTTCACATTACGTTCGGTTATCTTTTCATGTCTCTGGGCGCAGTGATCTACGGACCCGTTGTTGGTCTGATCGTCGGCGCCGTATCCGATATCGTTGGATTTGTCATTCATCCATCTGGGATGTTCTTTCCCGGTTACACACTTTCAAGCATGCTGGGCTGCTTTATATACGGCATTTTCTTTTATAAAGCCCGAATTACCGTTCTGCGTATTTTTCTGGCAAAATTTTTTGTAAACTACATTGTCAATATCGGACTCGGCTGTATCTGGAGTGCGATGATCATGGGCAAGGGATACCTGTACTTCTTTGCGCACAGCATTGTTAAGAACACGCTGATGCTGCCGATCGAAGTTTTCCTTATATATACCGTGTTTCAGATCTTATTGCCCGTTCTGGTTTACACTGGCATAGTAAGCCGGAAACAATCAAAACATATTTCTATCATTTAGCGTACAGATTTCAGAAACAACTCCCCGGATGATCAGCGCTGTTGCTCTTATAAAGGGCAGCAGCACTGTTTTTTTATATATGCTTTCGCATGATGGCTACCGGAACTTCCTGTCCACTCGCTTTGTGTACCCTGCATTCGCCAATGATTTTATAGCCGAGTGATTGATAGAGATGCACATTTCTTGTCACCAGAGCCCGAACGCGGCAGGTGATTGACATCTTGTGATCGATTCTCGCTATATTTTCCAGTTCCTTAAGAATGGATGTGGCCACCCCGCAGCCGCGCTGCTCAGGAATTACAGCCAGGCGATAAAAGTAAATGGCGTCCTCGTGAACCTGAAACCGAACCATACCGACCGGCTCGTTATCCATATATGCAATCAGACCTTGCTCCCCGTCTTCTCTTGCTGCCTGAATGCTGTCCATGGTTTCATCCATCGCACTTGATGGCGCATCTGTCATATCATATTCCGCAAACGCCCGCTGCATCAGCAAATGAATCAGGGGGATATCCCGATCACCCGCATAAACTATTTTTATCACTTGAAACCTCCGTGTCTGCGCTGGTAATCTTTCTCTATCCGTGCCTCACATTTTGAGAAGAACGGACATCCATCACACCGTGCTGCAGCCCGGCAATGCATTTTGCCATGTGCAACGATCAGGGCATGATATTCCTGATAAACAGCCAGATCATCCGGAAGGCCGGCCTCTACTTGTTTTCGAAAATCATCGTAATTTTTTGGGACGTCGTCACCCAGTCTTGTAAAAAAGCGCCGGGCGTAGGCATCAGCAATGAAAAAAGGCTTTTTGAAAGCATAGACGAGCATGGCGTCCGCCGTCTCGCGGCCGATGCCTTTCACATCAAGCAATTCATTTCTAAGCGATGAGGCATCCACAGCGGATACCCTGGACGGATCGTAATGATAGTCCCTGTACCAGGCAAGAAAAGAGCGTATCCTTTCTGCTTTCAGACGATAGAATCCTGAAGGACGAATACAATCGGCTAATGTTTCAGGAGACATACGTTCTATTTTTTCCGGTGTTAGGCCTGGTTTCAATCGTTTCAGAGCAAGATCAACGTTTTTCCACGACGTATTTTGCGTCAGGATGGCACCGATCAGCATCTCAAACGTTGACTCGGCCGGCCACCAGTGCTGTGGTCCATAACTCCGCAGCAAAATATGATACCTTTCCATTTGGTTCAACTTCATTGATCCCTTTCTCCTCTGTCCTGTCTCATTTTTTTACACTTTTCAAATCATCCCGTCATGTGACTGCCTCTTATATGATCAGATTTTCCTGACGATTAAACCGGCAATCATTTCAGCGGCTGAAAAAATTTTAATCTTATGCCTTTAATCGTGTCTTTCTTTTTAGTAATTGCATCATGGCTGCAGATACAAATCCGATACAGGCGGTAATGATCCAGGCAGCAGTAAATGAAAGCGTCGAAATCACTTTTCCTGTGATTACTGGTCCGAGCGTGTAACCTGCTCCGGTAATGATGGGCAGAATCGAACTGACCCGGCCGCGGTGTGAAGCCGGCGTATAATCTGCAATAAACGAACGTGAGTTAACCGAAACCAGAATCTCTCCAAGGGTCATGATGAATACGCCAATATAAAAAGCAGGCAGCACGTGAATAAAGCCGAAAATGACGAACGAAAGGCCATAGCACAATCCCCCTGACGATATCAGGCTGATAGGGTGAAAATTCCGTGTCATTTTGGTAAGAGCCGGTGTCACAACAAGCACAACCAGGCCATTGAAACTGGCCAGGGTTCCATACAGTGCTGCACCTTTTCCATCAAAAATATCGGCCATTTGCATGGGTAAAGTGAAATTCCACTGACTGAATATAAAGAAGTAGAAGAACGAAATCAGTGCAAAGGACAGCAGAATTCGCCGTCTGAATAAAAGATGAAACACCGAACCTTCAACCTTTTGCTCCAACACACGATCTTCATCTATTTCCCGGACTGGATCCTTCCCCATTGTCTCCGGAATAAATACCATGACTAAAAGCAGAGCCATGATGGTTGTCAGCCCATCGCCGATAAAAACAAGAGGAAGTGCGTTCTCAAATAATAAGCCGCCCAAAATTGGGCCTATGGCGAACCCTAAGTTCATCCCCATATAAGTTAAAGAATAAGAGGCCTTACGATTTTCCGGCGTTGTTATATCTGCAACGAGTGCATCATAGGCGGGCTGACTCATTGAATAGAAAACAGAAGAAGCGATTAACAAGTAAGTCATCTCAAGGGTCGGTTTCATCAATCCGCAAATGATTAACGCTATCGCTCCCGCCCCTTGGGAGATCAGGATAATCCGTTTTCTCCCGATGGTATCTGCCAGTTTACCTGCAATAATTATGCCGGGAGCACAGAGTAACGCCTGGATGGTCACGAATAATCCGGCCTCATCGCTTCCCATACCTGTTTTTTGTGTCAAAATCAGAACAAGTATGGGCTGAACAAAGCTCCCAATATTATTGATGATTCGAGCAAAAAAAATGATATAAATCTCTCGGGGTAACCCGCTGTATATACTGAATGAAGTCCGTAAAGCCCCTTCCTTTGGCATGTTTTGTCATATCCCTTCATCTCTTCTTGCAAAACGGATACCCTTTATTCATCTGAAACATTCCCAACTGAGTATTTTTTCACAACTTCGAGTTGCGCCTGATACATGGACATGCCAAAGTCAAAGCTTATTTTTTGCGTTTGTGTCATATTACAGCTCCATTTTCGATCAACCCGCTTTAGTTTTCGAATTTTTTCCTCGATCCGCTCTTTTTCTTCCATCAACCAAATATTTAAGAGCTCATCGTTCACATGACTTCCAAAATACAGACGCACCAGAAATTCCGACTGAAAAACATCATCACCAATCTCCGTCTGAAGATAATTTTTGAAGGCCTGTCTTCCTTTTTTAGTGATATGATAGATATTTTTATTTGGTTTTCCCTCTTGAATAACTACCTCTTTTCGCACTTCACCGGTGGACTCCAGCTTCTTTAATGTCGGATAAATCATTCCATAGCCTCCGGAGAAAAAGTGAGAAAAAACCGTCTGAAACATTTCGTGGATCTCGTAGCCGGTTCTTGGCATTTCCAGCAGCAAACCAAGAATGACATCCTTTCCCTTCATAAGCATCACCTTTTATATTAATGTTATTTATATTCATCTTATGAATAATAATATCATTAATATGCTTAAAAGAAAAGATAATTTCTGAACAAATACATGCTTTGTTCAGAAATTCAAATCAGTCTCACCTTTGTCAGCTGACTTCGAATCGATTGGACACTTCCTGACGTGAATGTTCAGTCAATCGCTTTTGCATAAAAGAATTGCCCCCAGTACACCAGAGGCAATCCGAACGCAATGAATAAAGTGAAGCGTCAATCAGTGGAGGTTTTCTGCATCCTCCACTGATTGTTCGTTGAACTTATCGGGCTGCTGCGGGCAGTTATCCTACCCGGGCCTGTTCGTTTACCCTCATGACCCTGAGGTGTACTGCCCGTTCATGCGGGATAAATAAAGAGATGATGCCCTACCAGGATTGAATCATCATTCTGAAGGATGGTAAAATTGCGAAACCAGGCATTTAAGAAGAGTAAAGAGCGGTTCCTGATGTAAAATCAGGTCTGGTTGACGTGATCGTTTTTTCCGGGGCTTATGAGCATGATCATATAAAACCTGGAAAGTATTTCTGTTGTGGGAACTTGCATGGAGTCTGAATAGATCATGTGCTAAATTCAAGCACCCATAGCCCATCGTTTGATCAGACCTCACCCACCATTCTGATCACCTGATCGTCAAATTCGCTTTTCAGTTTCCTCATTCCATTTTTATAATAGAAGGAAATAGCGCGTTTATTGGTTGGCGAAACCCGGAGATGGTACTCCTGCACCCCATGCTTTCTGAAAAAGTCCATCGCATAACGCTGGAGGAGACGGCCTGATCCCATCCCTCTTTTATCAGCAATCAGATAGAAAAGATTGACATAGCCGATTGTACGCCCTTCACATTCACGGATTGTCAGTTCAACCTGACCCACCGGACGATTATCTTCCAGAGCGAGTACAAAACCGTCAGGATATTTTTTGATCTGGGTACGAAGCCAGTCAAGATATTGATCTTCATGGAAATCTTCTGCCGTCCCAAAACTGACGACAAACGAATCCCGCCGAAAGGCAATAATGACATCTCTGTCTTTACTTAGATTAATGGGAACAAACTCCATCGAAAAATCACCTCGTATGATCAGGTCTGCCTGTTGGATGGATACAGGCTATTTACATTTCAGGAACGCGATCCGGTTACTCAATGGATCATGGACATGGAAGCGATTTGCTTCAGCCATTTGACGTCTTCTGTGAAAAAAAAGCCCCGTGATTCGCCAGATGATGAATACTTCAGGCACTCAATCTTTTCCACTGAAATGCGGAAAGGGCTTTTCTGAAACCTCCTCTATTCCGACTGCTGGAGGCTTTTTTCACCTGGCAGAAACAAGGTAATCACCGCAGCAAGAAGTGGAAGAAAGACGAACAGATTAAATACGGTATAGACCCCATAAAGATCCGACAGCCAGCCAATCAGGGTGGCGCCGATGCCACCGGCACCAATTCCGAAACCAACCATGAGCCCGGAGACAAGGCCGATATTCTTCGGGAACATGAGTTGCCCATAAACGACTGTAACCGCAAAGGTTGAAAGGATAAACAGGCCAAAGAGGAACAAAACAAGGACTGCCAGAACACCCTGTACATGCGGCAGCAGCCAGGCAAATGGAATCGTCGCTACCATTGAGACAAAAAGCAGCCATTTGTGACTGATTCGATCGGAGAAGCGGCCGCCCAGAAACGTACCCAATGCACCGGCCGCCAAAAAAAGGAACGTCATCAGGTCGCCGTAATGAAGCGAAATGCCCTGATGCAGATAAAAGAAGGGCAGAAAGCCGGCCACGCCAATCTGCGTCCAGGAACGAAGAATGACGACCAGTGTGAGCAGAAACAGGCCCCAGGGCCGGTTCCGTCCCCGAATAGCAGACTGCCGTGCCTTATTTCTGATCAAACTCTTTTTGTACCAGGGCATCACCGACCAGACAAGGACAAAACCACCAACTGTCGCAAGGGCGAACCAGCCCAGACCGTGCAGCCCGGTGGCGATCAGGAAAAGCGGCAGAAGCAGTGGCCCGCAGGCCTGACCGAAATTACCTCCAACCTGAAAAATAGCCTGAGCCGTCCCCCGGGCGGTACCTGCAGCCATATAAGCGCCCCGCATCGCTTCCGGATGAAAAATCCCGGAGCCGATACCAGACAGACCAACAAGAATCAGGAGAATCCAGTATTCGGCAGCAAATCCGGAAGCTGTCAGTCCGAATCCCGTCAGGCAAATACCGGCCGGTAAAAACCATGCCTGAGGTCTTTTATCCGTCATCACGCCGAATATCGGCTGCGACACAGAAGAAGTGATCATCGAAACAAACAGAATCAGTCCGGCCTGAAAATAATTCAGGTTAAAAGCTTCTTTATAAAGTGGCAGCAGGGCTGGAACCAGTCCGGTCGTCATGACATCATTCAGAAAATGAATCAGGCTCAGGCTGAACAACTGCCGTTTCGCCCCGAGCCGGCGTTTGGTACCCAGTGTATGTATCGCAACGTTCATTCACATGTCCCCCTGTTCCTCATCCGCACAATGGATATTCTCATCTTATCAGAACACGCAGAAAACAGGCAGAAAAATGCCTGATCTGGAATTAAAAGTTTTTATCCATGATTTGCGGTTGTTCACCCATCACGCTATCATAATATCATCAGCTTTTTAACAAACAGAACATAGGTAGCTCCGCATCAAAATGACAGAGCTTCTCTGCTGGATCAGGCCGGCCGTAATCACCATCATGAGGAGATATAAAAGAAATGACAGATTTTCACAGATTGAAGAAAGAACTGATCACATACAGTAAAAAAGCAGGTATAGACAAGATTGGCTTCACGACAGCTGATCCCTTCACTGAATTAAAGGCAAGACTATACAAGCAGCAGGCGCTCGGCTATCAGTCTGGGTTCGAAGAAAAAGACATTGAAAAAAGAACCGAGCCGTCTCTTTTGATGGATGGTGTAAAATCAATCATCTCAATCGCCATGGCGTACCCGAAGAAAATGGCCAGGCGTCCCGCCAACACGAGAGGAAATCGTCGCGGTGCATTTGCCCGGGTATCCTGGGGGAAGGACTATCATGTCATCCTTCGTGATCGCCTGCAAAAGCTGGGTGATTTTCTGGTTGACCAGGTTCCTGGAGCGCGATACAAAAGCATGGTTGACACCGGTGAATTGTCTGATCGGGCGGTAGCCGAACGTGCGGGTATCGGCTGGTCCGGAAAAAATACGAACCTCATTACTCAGGAATTCGGTTCCTATGTTTATCTGGGCGAGATGCTGACAAACATTCCCTTCCCGCCGAACAGACCGGCAACTGATCTGTGCGGGGACTGCACGATCTGTCTTGACCACTGTCCGACCGGAGCACTCATTCAGGGTGGGCAGCTTAACAGCCGGAAATGTATCGCCTATCTTACTCAGACCAGGCAGGAACTGCCGGATGCATACAAAAAAGCAGTCGGCAACAGACTCTATGGCTGCGATACCTGTCAGCAGGTCTGTCCGTATAATCGCGATGTGGACAGCCACTTCCATGAGGAAATGGAGCCTGATCCAGAACTTGCCCGTCCGCTGCTCAAACCACTGCTGTCCTTGTCCAATCGTGAGTTCAGAGAAACATTCGGTGCACTTTCCGGTTCGTGGAGGGGAAAGAAGCCCATTCAGCGTAATGCAATTGTGGCACTCGGCAATTATAAAGAAACTGATGCCGCACCGGAACTCCTCCGATTGCTGAGAGAGGACCCGCGCCCGGTCATTCGCCGCACCGCCACCTGGGCACTTCAGAAGATGTGGGATCGTCTTGAGCACGACATGCGCACACATATCATTCAATCATTAGAAGATCTGTATGGCAAAGAAACAGACGAAAAGGTTCGCTCCTGGATTGAAGGCCGGCTCGACTCCGGTGCAGACTCTTCCTCTTAATCCGGGGTTCTGCCTGCTTACTCGTATCTGATCCCGTCCCCATCCGGTTGCTAACGTTTATTGATGGTATTTGATAAGAATCCATAAAAAAAACGACTTCAATAAGAAGCCGTGTCTTTTATTCATGATTTAATCTTTCAGATCCTCAATGGAATCAATATCAACATAAGAAGGAACAACCAGGCCAAGGCGGGTCCCTTTCAGATTCGGTCCGAGATCTGTCAGTGAATCTTTAAATTTTTTCAGGTAATCCGCATGAGTCGTCGGCAGCCAGGCCGCAACAATCGCGTCGTCACTGCCTTTGGCGACACCTGCCCACATCTGTCCGGCACCCAGCTGCTCCAGGGTGACCTTGTATCCCAGATCTTTCAGGACAGTAGTGACAACATTTGTACTGGCAATTTCCGATGACCAGGCCACGTAACCAAGCTTGATTTTTTTACCATTGACCTTGCTTGCACCTTTTGTCCATTCAGCGACTTTATCTTTATTCTCATCAACCCATTTTCTTGCAGCTTTTTCCGGGTCTTCCCCATTCTGAATATCGAGCATGACCTTCTCCATATCCTCTGCTTTCCAGTTAAATTGATCTAAAACCCTGGTCGCGTTGGGGTCCTTTTTTTCAAACCCTTTATGAATGATCGTATGAATCTCTTCTTCACCACCATAGCTGCCTTTCGGATCTTTTAAATACTTGAGATCATACTTCTGAAATTTCCAGTGCGGTGTCCAGCCTGTAACGACAATAGGTTCCTTCTTTTTAATCGCTTTATCAAGTGAGGCTGTCATCGTCGATTCAGAGCCGGACTGCAGGGTCCAGTTATCCAGCCCATAGTCTTTCATGACTTTATTTTCCGTTAACTTCATTTCCCCGGCACCCGGGTCGATACCTGTAATTTTGTGATCCACCTGGTCCGCAAACGATTCATTTTTATTACCTGAACTCTGTCCCTGACACCCGGCCAGAACCATACCCAGGCTTGTCAGTAATCCGATCAGCACAATCGTAAATTTTTTCAAAATAATCCTCCTCATTTATTCATATTATTGTTGGTTTTACGTGAAATTCTGTCCAGCATGATCGCAATAATGACTATCGCGATACCTGCTTCAAAACCGATATCCGTGCGAAGAGAAGTCACAGCCAGATAAACGTCTGCACCCAGACCCGGCGCGCCAACGAGTGATGCGACGACAACCATGGACAGGGCAAGCATGATACTCTGATTAATACCAGCCATGATCGTTGGCATCGAAAGCGGGATCTGCACTTTCATCAGCTTCTGCCAGACCGTTGATCCAAACGCTTCAGAAGCTTCAATCAGATCCGCCGGAACCTGACGAATACCGAGGCTCGTCATCCGGATCGTCGGCGGCATAGCAAAGATAATCGTGGCGACAACACCCGGAGGCATCCCTGTTCCAAATAAGAATATAGCCGGGATCAGATAAACAAAGGATGGCATCGTCTGCATGAAGTCCAGGATCGGTGTCATGATTTTTTTAAAGACATCATTAATCCCGGCGATGATCCCGAGTGGCAGCCCGATGACAATTGACAGAGCAACGGAAGTAATCACAAGGGCAAAGGTCTGCATGGTATGTTCCCAGTACCCCAGATCATAAATCAGAACCAGGCCGATCAATGTAAACAGGGCAACACCCCATCCTCTTCGCCAGAACGCGAGAATCACGAACAGCAGGATGAATGCAACCGGAGTAATCAAATCAAATAATGAGACCAGTGAGCTGACAAAGGTTTCAATACCGCCGGCTACATTTTCAAAAAATGAACCAAATTGATCAGTAAAGAACTGGACAAACAGATCAGCCCAGTGGCCAATTGGAATTTTAGGTAAAAAGGTGTCGTTCACGATGTCTTAACCTCGATTCTTTCAGATGGAGCG
This sequence comes from Sporolactobacillus sp. Y61, assembly GCF_040529185.1. Lineage (NCBI taxonomy): Bacteria > Bacillati > Bacillota > Bacilli > Caryophanales > Sporolactobacillaceae > Sporolactobacillus > Sporolactobacillus sp. Y61. The sequence goes on from NZ_CP159510.1 coordinate 2,622,700, forward strand.
GGAAGGTTTCCAGCAAGTGCCTGGATAACGGCCGGGCGGCGGACAATCCCCCGCAGCCGCCCCTTTTCATCAATGACAGGGAGCGGTAATGCTGATTTGGAAATTCGTTCAAATAAATCACTCAGTTTCGCGTCCATCGTTACCGGTTCGACCTGTTTAACGATATCGTCTGATGACTGTTTTTCTTTAGCAGCATCCGCGGCATCTTCGGCATAAATGACCCCTTTGAATTTTTTCATTCGATCCACGGCGAATATACTGGAAATCCCGGCATCACTCATAATTTGCAGGGCAACCCGTGGTCCACGGTCAATCTGTATGGCATCAGCCCGGCTCATGATGCGGCCTGCTGTAATGACTTTACTGATATCCACGTCCTCGACAAAGTGTTCGACATATTCATTTGCAGGATTCATAAGGATATCTTCCGGAGACCCGATCTGAACAATCCGACCATCTTTCATCAAAGCAATCCGATCACCAATCCGCAGTGCTTCATCCAGATCATGTGTGATAAACACGATGGTTTTATGCATCTCACTTTGTAACTCGAGCAACTGATCCTGCATATCTTTACGGATCAGCGGGTCAAGTGCACTGAATGCTTCATCCATAAGCAGAATATCTGTGTCGCTGGCCAGTGCCCGTGCCAGACCAACGCGCTGCTGCATGCCTCCTGAAAGCTGGGCTGGTGAACTATTCTCATAACCCTCAAGTCCGACCAGTCGGAGCGCCTGTTTTGCCTTCTCCTGACGCTCTTCTTTATCGATTTTCCGGATTTCAAGCCCATAGGCTACATTATCCAGAAGATTGCGATGAGGAAACAGTGCAAAGCCCTGAAAAACCATGCTGATATTTTTTCTGCGGACCTGGCGAAGTTCATTCTTGTTCATTGCTGTGAGCTCCTGATCGTCAATCCGTACAGTTCCGGAGGTTGGTTCAATCAGTCGATTCAGCATCCGGACCAGCGTTGATTTTCCACTGCCCGATAACCCCATAATGACAAATATTTCACCTTCATGGACCTCGAAGCTGGCATCACTGACACCCAGGTTCATTCCTGTCTTCTTTTTTATCTGATTTTTGGTTAATCCCTGTTTCAGTAATTCCAGACCCGCTTTACTGTTCTTCCCGAAGATTTTTGAAACGTGCCTGACTTCGATTCTGTTCATTTTAACACCTCATTTTTCTGTATAAGTATTTCCCTTTTCACACTTCATAAATCACCGCCTGTTTTTCAGTCATTCATCGATGATGAGATACATGATCGGCCGGATCGATTAAAAGTAGCACTTTTATTTTATCATAACTTTACGTACAGTTTAAACTTTACATACGGAACATATTATATTATTCTTATTTTGTTGCCTTTAATCTGTACTTTTCTCATACAAATCTTTTTTTCACGATGTTCAGCATATAAAATGAAAGTGGTATCAAACGAAGCTGCGCATGTACCACATGTACCATTTGTTCAATCCAATACCATGAAAAACAGTCAGGCCAGGTGAGTGTATATGGTGGAAAATAAGGATAAAGAAAAAATCGAGAATATAAGAGAACGGGTCATTGAAGCCATTTCTCAAAATATGTTCCTTTACGGTATCGGTCCGTCAACGGGACGGCTGTACGGCACACTCTATTTTAAAGACCGGCCAATGACGCTTGATGACATGAAAGAGGAATTGAAAATGAGTAAGACGAGCATGAGTACCTCTGTCCGCTCATTAAGTGAATTGAATATGGTGGAGAAAGTATGGAGAAAAGGCGTGCGTCGCGATTTATATGAAGCAAACAAAGACTGGTATCAGATTTTCACCGACTTCTTTTCTAATCAGTGGCGAAAAGTGACGGCTCTTAACATTAAGGCGATTAAGACATCATTAAAAGATCTGAAGAATCTGGAGGCATCTGGAGATCTTTCAGAAGAAGAGCAGAAAATGATCGAAGCGGATATGGAAAAATATCACTATGTCCTGGATTATTACCGCTGGCTGAATCAGCTGTTCGATCTGCTTGAAAGCGATGAAATTTACGACATTGTAAAGAAAAAATCATCAGAAAGAAAATCACAGTAATCGCAGGCATCACAGACGGCCGGTTTCTTATCGGGCTGGAAGCAGCGTTTTCGGGGTATGGGTTAATCCTTCAGGGTCAAGCGCATCCTTCTGGTCTTCAACGGATTGCCCATGAAGTCATCTTCAAAATCTTTAACTACTGTAAAACCTTTTGCCTGGTGAACCTCACACGACTCAAGTCGTGTGCTTCTGGGAACATTGCACACTTACCTAACGTTCAGGCAGAGGTCACAACTCTTTTACCAAGGCTCGTCCCGAGCCGAAGAATATTCTTTGCTGCGTTAATATCTCTATCGTGATGATGCCCACAGCCAGGGCATGTCCAGTCCCTTATGTCTAACGTATGCTTTCCGTCATCATAACCACATTCCGAGCATATTTGTGATGTCTTATAGGGATTGACAATGACTAATTTTTTACCACACCATGCACATTTGTATTCAAGCATCCGTCTAATTTCCCGCCAGGATTGATTAACAATTGCTCTGGATAATTTGTGATTGCGTAGAAGATTTTTTGCTTTCAAATCTTCTATGACAATGACATCATTATCTTTAACTAATTGCATTGTAATTTTATGGAGATAGTCATTGCGTTGATTAGTCATTTTCTCATTGTATTCAGCAACCATTAATTTGGCTTTTTTATAATTTTTAAAGTCATCGAGGCATCTGGGATTAAGTACCTTATTATGCTTATCCCATGCGATTTCTTTCTGAGCTTGCAATCTACGTCTAGCTAACCGTTTCTCCCAGTAATGTTTCTTCCTGGCTAAGATTTTGTCAAAACGAATGGTAGGGAACTTAATACCATCAGATCCAATGACTAAATCGGCAACACCCAGGTCAATACCTAATTGCCTTCCTGTTTTGTTGAATGTTTGGTTTTCATATTCAACAAGCAGCACAGCATAATATTTTCCTGTTGGTGATAGACGAACAGTTACTGATTTAATTTTTTCAGGGATTTTAATTCCTGCTTTGAATCTCACAATTCCTAATTTCGGTAATTTAACATGATGTTTATTAACTTGTTTAATGTTTTTACCTACACATTTTGATTGATAACTTTGTTTCGGATATTTCTTTGATTTAAACTTTGGAAAACCGGTATGTTCTTTGAAAAACTTTTTATATGCTTCCACCAGATCATGATTCGTACATTGTAAACTGGTACTCTCAGCATCTTTTAACCATGGATACTCAATCTTCAAGGCTTTAAGCATGTTATTCAATGCAAAAGCGCTAAGAAAAGAAGAGTCGGGATTGTTGTGGTATCGTTCAATCATCATGTTTAACATCTGATTCCACACAAAACGGTTATAGCCAAAGTTTAATTTAATTTTAAGTTTTTGTTCTTTGTCAGGATATATTCTTAACTTTAAACCTTTTAATACCATTGTTGTTTCACCTCTTTTCTTTAACTATAATATATCATGATGTCATTATCTTGTAAATATTATGATTAAATGTTATTATAGTAACGAGGTGACAATGATATGAGTACGATAGCGAGTAACAAAACAAGAACACTATTGACCATTGAGAAAGACTTAAAGAAAGAGTTGGAACAAATAGCCAAAGAACAAAACAGATCATTTAACAATTTAGTGATTACAGTATTGAGAAGATACGCCGATTCATCTCATGACTGAAGTCACGAGTGTTCTCGGCTAATGATAAAACCGCTCACCGATTTGATTGCCTGACTCAACATCGACGACCAGTTGCCCGGCATGATCAAGGTTGCTAAGAACAGACTGCAGCAACCTGCTCCCAATGCTGTGCCCCTGTAATTCAGGAAGAACATAGATGGCGCTCAGTTCGGCGTCATCCTTTTTTATGGTGGCATTGGCAAAACCGACAATCTCTCCTTCCTGTTCCGCAACGAAAAAAAGCGTCTGGTCTATGCGTAACTTCATGTTTCTGTCGGAATAAGCAACATTCAGGAACTGATTCTGAATTTTAATCGGAATCAGTTCCTGGTAAGTTGCTCTCCACGTGATCCGGGCAACCTTTCTGATGCTGACTGTATCTTTCAGCTGTGCTTTTCGAATCTTAACATCCCTTGTGATTGTGCTTCCCTCCCAATCCACTGTTTTTTCCCCGGGATCCTTCATCCACTTCTTTATCAAAGTACCAGTGTAGCCATCAGGGTGACCCCTCCGGTCAGCATGATCACAGGAAAACCGAGCCACTTCTGAAACCGGGATTGGACCGGTACACGTATTTCTGAATCGAAGGGAACCACTCGAAAAAACGGACTGGCAGTCATTTTTCGGAACAGGATACTCAGCCAGAGTTTCATGAACAGGATGAACAGGACATAGACGACCCATTTCAGCCAGAGAGGCAGAACGATGACCGCAAAACAGGTCAATCCGGTCAGTTGCACATAAGCCGCAAGATAACTTTTATGACGGAGAAAGGTTTTCAGCAGAAGTTCAAGCAGACCGTTTTCCCTGCCCGGCTTATTGAACAGGCTTCCGGATCTGCGGAACAGAATCAGCGGTCTCCTTTTGACCGAAACTGGTTTTTCAATTCCTGAAGTAAAATGCAGAATGGGTCTGATGAATTTAACATGTTCCTGATGCTCAATCTCCAGCTCACGAAACCAGCGATTTGTTTTGCCCGCCTGAATCAAATTCAGAAGGAGCATCAGGGCCGTACAGGTAACGCCTGAAATCAGCCACAACCGTGAATTAAGCGTAAAGCCGAGTGTACTGGCCGCCCCATACGCAAGCAGGATGCAGAGACGGCGCACAATCGTCCCTTCGGTAAATTTACGAATGGACATAACAGACAGTTTGTATCCTGCAGCAAGAAGAAATAAAGACAGAATTTCAATTTGTGAAAAATGATAAATTTCTGTTAATACAGGCCAGGCAAGAAGAAAAACGATCGCTTCAATGACAATCAGAACGAACAGTGACACCAACAATGCACAGTGTTTAAGCTGAATCAGTCTTCTTTTTTCCTGAATCAGGAAAAGCAGATCGGCATCCAGTAAACAGGTCCTGACGTTTCCATGTCCGGAGAACAGCAATATAAGTGCAATCAGGAAAATAATCGGGATCCCGTCGTCCCAGTAGAAATGGATGTTTTTCCATACATCGGCGTACAGGAATGGAGCAATCGCAGCGGCAGGTATGATGATATAGAGCATGATCGTCCAGCCGACGACAGATCGGATGATGCCCCACTGGTACCGGCATTCCCGCCGGAATCTCTGACAGAAAAGTTTAGTTCCCGACATGGGATGCCTCTTCTGTCAGGACATCAAAGCAGTCAAGCAGGGACCCATCCGCTAAACCGCTCGACATCCGGATCTCATCCAGGGTTCCCTGAATGATCAGTCTGCCGCCGGAGATCAGAACAAAACGGTCGCAGATTTTTTCCGCTGTATCAAGAACATGGGTGGACATCAGAATCCCTGCCCCCTTCGCTTTTTCATCCTGAAGCAACTGCAGAAGCTTTTTCACCGCTTTAGGATCGAGCCCCATAAAGGGTTCGTCTACAATGTAACACGTTGCCTGCTTCAGAAAGGCGAGGATGAGCATGACCTTTTGCTGCATGCCTTTTGAAAAACTTTCCGGATAGTGATGAACGACATGGGTTAACTGGAATCGCTCAAGCAGATCATGTGCCCTGTGAAGAAATTCATCCTCATTTACATTCAGCGTAGATCGTAAAAACCTGATATGCTCCCACAGAGTCAGCTTCTCATATATGATTGGGCGTTCAGGTACATAAGCATAATGATCAATCTGACACGTGCCCTTAATATTCTTCATAATCCCGAGAATCGATTTGATTGTGGTACTCTTTCCTGCACCGTTCGGTCCGATTAAGCCGACAAGTTCTCCCGGCCGAACGGAAAAATGGATGTTTCGCAAAATCGGTGAACCCGACTCGTAACCAGCCTGGTCAATTGCTACTGATAACACCAGATTCATCCCCTCACCTGATCCTATAAAACTATTGTGCCGCAAGTGTCCGGGAAGATCAATAACTGTTTTTCGCGAACGATTTTAATCGGCAAGGGAGGCTTCGTTTATTCTGCTGCTTTTACCTGCCCGGTGAGCCAGCAGACTGATGATGACAAAGCACAGGAACGAGGCAAGGATGATCGGTATCGGAAGAAAATATTGAAACAGCGCACCATAGACAAACATGCCAAGTGGCTGAAGTGACGTACAGCCAACCATCATAATCGTGAAAACTCTTCCCTGATATTGGGCAGGAATGGTTTTCTGCATGTATGTCTGCATGGGAACATTAGTAAAGATGAGTGCTACTGCCACGATAAAGTATGTCATACTGAAAATGGCCGTTGACAGCCAGGTATTCAGGTGAAAGAGCAGCGGAAGAATGGTGAAGATAATCGGCACGGCAACGAACAGCAAGGCCCGGCCGACCATTCCAATCGGATTTCTATCTATTTTCAATTTTGCCAAAACTAACCCTCCCACTACCATTCCTGCTGAAAAGACCGCCTCTGTCAGACTGTACTGAAAGTTTCCCATCTTCAGAACCTGGATCATCAGATACGGGAACCCGACCACAAAAACACCAAATAAAAAATTGATTATCGATGCTCCGCTAATCATAAACAGGATTAAAGGTCGTTTGCTGACATAACTCAGCCCCTGCTTCATTGCCGTCCACATATTTTCCGATTCAGATTCTGAACGAGCAGGTTCATCGATCAGATGGAAATTCATGCTGAGGACAATCAGAATGACGATGATTTCGGCGACCACTTCAAAATAAATAAAAAAGGAGAAAGGTACCAGAGCGAACATCACTCCGGCAGCAATCGGTCCGGCAATATTGGCTAAAGCGACCGAGGATTGTTCCAGTGAATTCAGTTTCTGAATGAACGGCCTGTCAACCAGCCGGGATACAGATGCCTGATAGGTTATATTGAAAAAACGGATGTTCAGGCCCATCGTTGCTACGATGAAAAGAACCATCAGATAATGCCAGTCATTCAGAACAGGAAACAGGACGCTGTAAAGCAGGAGCAGCAAGGCACAGCCTGTCTGGGATATGATCATCACACGTTTATTATCAAAATGATCGGCAACATAGCCGATGACGGGTGAGAACAGAATGCCGATCAACGGGCCAATTAACAGTGTGGTTCCGAAATTCATCGCTGATCCCGTTAACTTAAGTATGTATAAGCTAATTGCAAAATTGAATAAAGAACTGCTGAAACTGCCGACAAAATCGCTGGTTACAGCCTTTTTGATTTGTTTTTCGGATACTTCTGCCAGAGTCATTTTTTCACCTTCAGATCTGATTTGTTATATTCAGTTTAGGCTCAGGCAGTTTATCCTTCATCCGTCCTGAGACGTAGATTCTGCAGGCTTGCAGGCTGAATCATACGAATCCTCCCCGGAAGGCATTTTCAGCCGGATAACGACCGGATTAGACCGACAGCGACGAAGGCGGCAATTCCCCAGATCAGTAAAGCAGAAAGTCTGTTAATCAGTCGTAAAGCCTGAGGTCCGTTTGTGATTTTCCCGATACCATGACCTGATAAAGCGAGTACAAAAAACCAGACCCATGACACAGAGATACAGGCTGCGACAAACGTCCATTTTTCAGGTCCCGAATAACGCAGTGCACTGGTCCCGATCACGCCAACGGTATCCAGAATCGCATGAGGATTCAATAATGATACCGAAAGGGCAAAAGTGATCTGCTTTTTGGCGGGCAGCCGTCCATTGTCCGTCTCCTGATGAGCTTCTGTATTCTTCCAGATTGAACATCCGATCCAGATCAGAAAAATGATTCCTGCGGTGAGAAACAGATTCTGAATGACCGGGAAGGAAAAAGCAAGAAGGGACGCCCCGGTTGCAGCAAGCAGAATAAGCAGTGTATCACAGAAGGAAGCAGCCAGTACTGCGGCCAGAACATCCGTCAATTTCCGGGCATGAGTGCCCTGGTTAAAAACAAAAATATTCTGAGCACCAAGAGGTAAAATCGGACCAAGTGCCAACATAAACCCATGAATGAAAGCAAGAAACATGAACCCATCTCCTGTTCTTTTCACACCAGCCAATAGAAGTTTACACTCCCTATTCTGCCAGTCATGCAATGATAAGTCTCCAGCCAAAATTTTTTAAATGGAACCAGCCAAATGATGATACAATAAAATTGAGGCTGTCCGAAGAAATCTTTCCAGCTTCAGGAGGAGTGCTCGCCCATGCACCTGAACCGCCAGTCTGAAGTCCCGCTCTATGAGCAAGTCAAAAGACACATCGAAGATAAAATTAAAAACGGCGAATGGACACCGGGAACGCGTCTGCCCTCCCAGCGATCACTGGCCGATTCTTTTCATGTCAACCGCAGTACAATCATTACTGCACTTGAATTACTGACATCCCGTGGCCTGATAGAAGGCAGACACGGCGGTGGAACGCACGTTCTTAACAATACATGGGGACTGATGGCCGGCAAGAAACCGACCAACTGGGGCACCTATGTGGAATCCGGGCAGTATAAACCAAATCTTCCGATGATTCAAAAAATCAACCAGGCTGAATTCTCTCCAGAAGTGATTCGACTGGGAACAGGCGAACTCAGTCCGGATCTTCTGCCTTACAATCGGTTCAGCAGCCTGTTTGCTTCCTGTAACCGGCTCTCTCTGGGGTATCAGGAGCCTGAAGGAGACGAGCATTTACGCGAAAAGCTGTCCGGTTATTTGAAAAGATGGGGTATAGACGCCTCCCCTTCATCTATTCTGATCGTTTCAGGCGCTCTGCAGGCCCTGCAACTCATTTCAACAGGTTTGCTGGATCATGGTTCGACTCTTCTTCTGGAAAAGCCTTCATATCTTTATTCCATTCATGTTTTTCAGTCTTCAGGTATGCGATTTGTTGGCGTGCCGACCGATTCGGAAGGGATCAGAGCGGAGCAGTTAGGGGAAATAAAAAGGAAATATCATGGCGTGATTCTCTATACAATTCCCTGCTATCATAATCCGACAGGAACGCTGATGTCCGAGAAAAGAAGACAGCAGATTTTATCAATTTGTGAACAGAAGCAACTGCCGGTTATTGAGGATGATGTTTACCGTGAGCTGTGGCTCGATGCACCACCCCCTCCCCCTTTGAAAAGTATCGATCAATCAGGAAATGTACTGTATATCGGCAGTTTTTCCAAGATATTCAGTGCAGGAATGCGGATTGGCTGGATAGTCGGACCGGAACCTGTTATTAACCGCCTGGCAGATATAAAAATGCAGATTGACTACGGCTCAAGTTCCCTGTCCCAGTACGCTGCCGTGAAATGCCTTGAAAACGGATTTTATGACGAACAGGCCTCATTCATTCGAAAACATTTACGAGCCAGAAGAGACACTCTGGTTGAACTGCTTGACAGGTATTTTTCAGATCTCGCCTCCTGGCGGGTACCTTCCGGAGGGTTTTACATCTGGCTGAAACTGATTCCTCCCGTGAATCCGCGCCTTCTTTTTGACCTCGCCCTGAAGAGAGGCGTCCTGCTTAATCCGGGTGTTCTGTATGATCGAAGTGCAAAGCAGTATTTACGACTTTCTTATGCCTATGCATCGCCTGAAGAAATGAAAAAAGCCATCCACGTCCTTCGAGACATCATACGGGAAATCTCAAAATGAATCACAACAATCAATGGAGGGCTTCATCCTCCACTGATTGTCAGTTGAACCTATCGGACTGCTGCGAGTGGTTATCCGTTTACCCTCATCGCCCTGAGGCGGTACTGCCCGGTCGTGCGGAATAAATCTTTTGATCTTCCAGACTCTTTTCCTTTCAGAAAACTGATTATCCTGCAGAAAGAGCGGCCACGGATTATCATCAAAAGATCCACTTTTTTTGCCTGAAATTTTTTATCAGGAACGAAAAAGCCGGCAGGAAGGCTCTATGCCTCTCTGGCGGCTTCATGATCCGGCTATGATTCAATGACTCCCCTGCGCGGATACGCCTGCTTTTTTCTCTTTTCTGGATAGCAGGTAACCCTCTTCTTTCAGCAATTCCGCAGTAAGGACACCCCCGCCGGCCGCACCTCTTAAGGTATTGTGCGACAGGCAAACGAATTTATAATCAAACAGCGTATCTTCTCTTAATCTGCCCATCGTAATACCCATGCCGTTTTCAAAATCACGGTCCAGCCCGGTCTGCGGGCGGTCATCTTCGGTCATATATTTCAGAAACTGTTTTGGTGCACTGGGCAAATGCAGCTCCTGCGGCTTGCCGCTGTAAGATGCCCAGCATTCAAGAATCTGCTCCCTTGTCGGTTTTTTCCGGAATGATACAAAAACGGTTGCCAGATGACCATCAGAGACAGGAACGCGGATACATTGTGTGGTAATCAGAGGCTCTGTCGCATTAACAATTTTTCCGTTCTGAATATGGCCCCATATTTTAAGCGGTTCCTGTTCGCTCTTCTCCTCTTCGCCGCTGATAAATGGAACGACATTGTCTTCGATTTCCGGCCAGTCTTTGAAGGTCTTGCCGGCCCCTGAGATCGCCTGATACGTGCTGACCACAACCTTTTCAGGCTCGAACGCCTTAAGTGCAGAGAGTGGCGGCACATAACTCTGGATCGAACAGTTCGGCTTTACCGCAACAAAACCGTATTTTGTACCCAGGCGCTTTTTTTGCACATCAATGATCTTCAGATGATCGCTGTTAATTTCCGGGATGACCATCGGTACGTCCGGTGTGCCCCGATGCGCAGAATTATTTGAAATCACCGGAATTTCCGCCTTGGCGTACTTTTCCTCCAGTTCCCTGATCTCATCTTTCGCCATCTTCAAAGCACAAAAGACAAAATCAACCTCTCTCTTGATCTCTTCCACATCTTGTACATCTTTGACCTGAATAGCCTTTACAGAGTCCGGCATGGGAATATTAAGTTTCCAGCGATTCTTGACCGCTTCTTCATATGTTTTTCCGGCAGACCTGCCGCTTGCTGCAATAGTCGTTACTTTAAAAAACGGATGGTCTTCCAGCAGCGTGATAAATCGCTGACCGACAAAACCGGTTCCGCCAAGAATACCCACCCTCAGTTTCTCAGACACACGCATTTCCTCCTCTATCTAAGAGTAAAAACATTATACTACAGATCAGGCGAAAAAGTCCGGATTTTTTTCAATTCCTGTGTAATCCACCTTTCTGGTGAACCTCCCGCCACTAAAGTGGCAGGCTTCTTTTCCTTACTCAAAAACCAGGTTCCTTTTTACAGAACAAGAGTCTCCGATCAGGAGTGAAAGCACCTTCGTCTCACTTGGCATCATAAATGAAAGCTCTTAATAATCTCGCGTAGTACGTTTTTCCCTTCAAACAGGATCAATGCAGAAAGAGATAAGGCGCTCAGGGAAATGCAGATGATGGATGGAATGACAAATCCGACAAGTCCTGTCAAATAGAATATAAGCGGAACGGTACCGAACACGATGTCTACAATCAAGTAGATGATATAATCCCCGGCCGGCATTTTCGTTACTTTAGCTATAATAGCCAGCGACAGCATGGCAACAGAGCAGGAGATGGGAATCACAAAACTCAGCGACCAGCCCCGCCATCCAGTGAACCAATCCCATCCAAAACTCAAAGTGGATAGAATAAAGACTTGAGCCGTGATATTATTTGGAATATTATCCTTCTTCCTCAGCGCATAAAGTAGACTGATCCAGAAACAAAGGATGCCGAGCACGACAAAAACGGACCAGTATCCGCTTTGAGGAAGTATGAGATTGATGGCAACACAGGTGACGCCTGCTATAATCGTCGAAAAAATCAATAGTTTAAAAAACAGCTCAAATTGTCTGTATATTGTGGGTACCATAGGATAGATTGCTTTCTCATCAACGCCTGACAGCCTGTTTTGGCATAAGGGACACACGGTCTCTTCCCCTCGGAAGCTCACCTTGCATTTTCCGCAATATTTCATGCTTCCACCTTCCCGTCGCCTGTCGGATTCGTTGCCATTTCGACTTTAGCGCCCAGATTGGTCAAGGTTCGAAAAAATCGGCGCTGTATCTCAGAGCTGATTAAGGGGGATGAGAAACTGACACTCAGTCGATCCTGATAGGAACACATGCATATCTGCAATCCGTTGGTCCCGGAGCAAACATCAAATGAACGGATAAATGTCTCCACTTCATGCGGCATGGAGATGACCCCAAGATTAGAAAAACCTGCCGTGCTCCGCCGCATGGCGAGATCGTACGCAGCCCTTAACACACGATCTTTGATAAAGAGCGGTGTGATTCTTGAAAAAATATTATTCTCCACAGCCGAATAAGCTTCTATAATCCGGGTCAGATTCTCTTTTGACAGACCGATGCGTAAATCGTCGCCAATCTTTTTCACGACATCCTCAAACGAGGCACTAAGATTCCAGTAATCATATCCGATCAGTAAAACGCTGAAGAAGTTTCGCACCGTTGATGAAGGAAAATGGCCACGCAGATTGACCGGAACATCCAGAACAATAGGCCTTCTTTTTGCCCGGGCAGGCACGGTCTCGCTGATGGCCATCATCAAACAGGCGCCAAGAAATACAGTAAGTGTTGTATGGTACTGGTGCGCCGCATCAAGTAAAGGGCGCAGGTTAACCCAACCGGTCATAATTTTCAGCCTGTCTTCAGGATATTTGCGGCCTCGCAGCCGACAGGCATATCCACGTCTGTTCTGCCTGACATTTGGAGAACCCGTATAGTACTTATGAAAACTGTCATCACTCATCTGCATAGCCGAGGCGTCATAGTCCAAGGACGGTTCGGTTATCTGATGCCGTTGTGATAAATATTTTGTGATCAGTGTTCTGAGAAAATGCAGCGCTCCAGTCCCATCCGAAAGCACATGATAGACCTCCAGATTTACCCGGTTATTATAGTAACTCACATCAAAAAGCAGATTTTTCCTGTTTTTTCTGTAAATAGCCGAACAGGGTGGTGTATTTTCCTCATGGACGATAGGCATCCTGTCCGTACTTTCAAGGTAATACCAGAAAAAACCGCGTTTCAACACTGATTGATAGACATGGAAAATCCGGATCGTCTGATCGAGTACATCTTGCAGGATAGCAGGATCAACCCTGTCGTACAGTTCGCAGGATATACGAAAAACCTGCGTGTCGGCTTTCCCCGCAGCGGCAGGAAAAATAAGTGCCGCATTATCCAATCTGCTCCAGTTATCGTCCGTTTTCATCCACCCCTTAAGAAACCTGTTAGTGAGTTGACAGCATAGACAGGCAGTGGCGACTTATTTACCACTTTAAGAAATCCCCTTCATTTATCAACAGACTGACCGGTCTGAATTGCCATTTAGTTTTTTTTACAAAACCCCGACACTCATGCACCCTGTGAAAAGCTTTTCTGATTTTTTCAGTATTGTCTCCTGAATAATAGGCAAAAACACCAAGTGGGCGAAGCCCCGCAATTGAGGAGTGGACAGCACGTCTCACTTCTTCTGCCTCTATACAAACGTGCAGATAGCTACTGACCTTTATAAAACCATTTTTTCGATACCAGTCATTCACCCACGGATCGTCTCTTGTCCAGGCTTCAAGTTCAAAAATACCGAGCTTTTTCAAGCTTGCTTCTACCGCGGCAAGCAGCTTCGCGCCAATGCCCTGTCGCTGAAAATCCGGATGAACAGCCAGATGCCAGATCATTCCGCCTCGAGATGAACATAAGGTACACACACTCTTCGGCTCGCTCTCATATTCGACGTCAATCAAACCGATAACCTTACCCGACTCAACCGCAACCAGCTCAATTGATGGATGATCATAAGTTTCCTTCTTCTGATAAACATTGTCAAAGTATGCCGTATGTAAAAAAGACAGGACACGGCAGCGCAGCCAGGCTTCCTCATCTTCTTTTTTGTAATCCCTGATCAACATCTCACTTCACTTCTTTCTCGGTCTTCAACGGCGACGCAACACGTTCAACCTTGATGCGATCCGGGTCTTCAAAGAAAGCAGCGTAATAGTCCTTCCCGCCCGCAAACGGATGACGATCCGCATATAAGATAGGAACGCCGCACTCAGTCAACGCCGTTCGTCAGATCGTCCACTTCTTGCCGGGAATCCGCATGGAAAGCCAGATGATTGAGACCCGTCCGGCATCGGTGATATGGGATGTGCAGATGCTTTTCCCTTGTCTGAACAAGGACAATGTAAGTCTCACCCAGTTTCCACTTTTTCCCGACAAGATAGAAATATTCGTCTTTATCCTCCCGCGCGAGGTCGCCGGTGTAATGAATACCTGACACAATTTATTAACGCACATCAAAAACTGTGATAATTACCCTGCCCAATTTAAAACTGATATTTGATGAGCCAAACACCATTCGGATCCGGTTTATTGTCGATACGAAGACCACCCAGGGTAGCTGATGCCAGCGTCGTTTTCTCCCCTTTCACCACAGTGACAGGGACATTCGCCTCTCCAAACAGGCGAGTCAGGGTACTTTGCAGCCCGTCTCTTTCTGAAATAAGCTTCAGCTGTTTCAGCCTGATCGGACTGTCCACTGTTTCAACAGCATCCCGGTTTCTTTGTAATTCGATCCGGAACCCGAACGGTATGCCAATAAATGTGCGCCGATTATTGGCATGGATGGTGAAATTCATCTCACGCGCACGCCCGATGATCCCCTGATATTCCGGTTCTGTTACGAGGAAGCCGATATGATCAAACTTTGGACGTTTGCCATATCCGCAGGTGAGGTTGACTGCCCCTTTTTTCATTTCTATAATCCGGAACTGGATACCTTTTTCCCGGAAATCAGCCCATGACAGCGGAGGATTATAATTCCGGAATTCTCCCTGATATCTTCCGATCCGCTGAGTTACACGAAAACCAAGGCTTGTATAAAAATTTTCTGTTTTCTCAACATAAGGGGTCCAGAAATGGTAATGAAATAACATCTGTCCTCTCTCCTTTGGAAAAGATCAAATCAGTTCATCCCATCAGCGATCCATTGCTTTATATCTGTCCAGTCTTGCTGCGTGCCATGAATCCTCAGCCTGATTCTCCTTCAAAAAAGCATCAAGGAAATCAATCATAAAACGCTGACGTTTCATTGCAATTTCTTTGGCTGGACGGGTGTTCATCCTGTCTTTCAACAAGAGAAGCTTTTCAAAAAAATGATTGATCGTTGTTGTTTGCTGAGACTTGTACTCTGCAACCGTCTGATTTTCTTTTGGCAGAATAAGCGGATTATAGAGTTCCTGTCCTTTATAACCCCCGTATGCAAAGGCTCTGGCAATACCAATCGCACCGATTGCATCCAGGCGATCTGCATCCTGCACGATTTCACCCTCAATAGTTTTCATGGGTGATCTGGATTTGCCTCCCTTAAATGAAAGGTCATAAATAATCTGACAAACGTGATTAACATCATCTTGAGCGACATTTTGTGATTCAAGCCACTTCCTGGCAGCCCGTGGCCCGGCCTTTTCATCACCATGATTGAATTTCCAGTCCGCTATATCATGAAGAAGCGCACCCAGCTTAACGACCCTTTCATTCACATTCTGGTTCATGTCGTGTTTCAAGAGCATCAAACTGTTATCGTAGACTCGCTTCACGTGCCACCAGTCATGCCCGCTCCCCTCACCCAGCAGTTTTAATTTTACATAGTTTTCTGTTTCCTTGACGATGTCCATAGAATAGTTGCTCCTTTTAGTAATCGGAATCCCGTTCATCCGGTGAACCCAGAACCATTTGAATCACCTGTTAAATGATCGGATAAAACAATAGAGCCTTTTTCTTCCTCATGATAAGAAATGAGTAGAAAAACCGGCTCCATCAGAGAGCAGTATCATGCACTGCCATATTTTACGATTCCTCCTGAATGAACTTAATTATAAGGCATCGAGCGAAATACGTCTATATATTCCCCTCTTTTAAACAGTTGTGTTAACAAAAGACGAATGGCGTTTCGATGTCTGTGAATCTGCCCAATGCGGCTTGTGCTAGCCCATCCGGATAGACACCATGCCCGTCTGTACCCGATAAAATCTCCCGGTTTCTCCTCCAAAAGTCCAGAGCATTTTCGTCCTTTTGACACCATTATGCTATTCATCAGACTGCATGCGCCACAAACAAAGCGGAGCAGCCTGTATCCTTCATTCACGATTCCATTGGGAACCCGTTGTTTTAAATGTGTAAGTAAAAATCTTCTATTTCCGCTACAATGGAATGGATCAACTGACTGGCAGATCCTTTTTTACTTAAGCGCGTGCTTTGCCCTGACCACATCGACATCCATTCCGGTCGATGATTTTTCGCTGCTTCAGACCGAATATCCTTCGTCAACGCATTTTGAACAGGGTAATCAGGTAATGACTTTTCATATGGCTTTAATGAATCAATGAACTGATTACGGATACCCCTTGCCGGTTTGCCACTGAAAGCAGAGGTTACCGTCGTTTCATCTTCAGAACTATTCAATATAGACTCTTTATGAAGTTTCTGAGCACCGCACTCATCACATGTGACGAATGCAGTCCCCATTTGAACAGCCTCCGCACCCAGGACCAGTGCAGCTAAAACCCCGCGCCCGTCCATGATTCCACCGGCTGCAATAACGGGTATCGATACATGATCAACTGTTTGCGGGACCAGGGAGATGGTACCAATCATCGCCTGTTCATATGGTACAGCAAAGCTCCCCCGATGTCCTCCTGCCTCGCTTCCCTGAACAACCACCATATCAAACCCCAGATTCTCACAAATTTCGGCCTCTCTGACTGTCGTTGCCGTCCCGATTGTTATGATGTGCTGATGCTTCAGCTGATGGAGCATTTTCCTTTCAGGAACACCGAATGTAAACGTACAGGCCGTGATTTTCTCATCGATAATGACCTGAATCTGCTGCTCAAACTGCTCATTTTCAGATTTAATTTCAACAGAAGGCGTCATTAAATGCAATGTTTGCCGAATGGGCCAGAGCAAACGGTTCGATGCTTCAACCTTTTCAGTATCTCTGTCTGCGTGCTGCGGGACAAAAAGATTGACACCAAATGGTTTTTCTGTAAGCCTCTTAATTTTTTTAATGCTCTTCTTCATTTGATCCGCTGTCATATATCCGGCACCCAATGTACCCAGCCCTCCCGCATTTGATACAGCCGCAACGAGTTCTGGCGTTGTCGGTCCTCCTGCCATTCCGGCCTGGATGATCGGATATTTTATATTCAGCCTGCGGGTGACTTCATTGTTATTCCACAACTTTTTCACTTCTCCTTTTATATACGGATATTATTCGGCCACAGTAAGCGCATACATTTTTCTGTTTACAAATAGGTGTTCCTATTCAGAATAGAAGCTGTCATCTTCTGATTCAGAAGATGATTCGACCGTCGCTTTTGTTTTCTGATTCCATCCTGGTTCTGCCTTCATCCTGATTCAGGTAATGAGCTGCTACCCATCTTTTGTCAGCAGACTTTTTCGCTGAAAAGACATAATGAGGTCTCTCAACCCCGTGGGCATCCTTCACAAATCTGGTCGCAACAACCATTCCGTTTCTGATTGCTACATTCATCGATGAAATATTTGTGTCTCTGACAATGGAAACCACTTCTTCTTTATGCAGTTTTTCAAAGGCATAGTACTTACAGGCTCTTGCAGCTTCTATGGCATAACCCTTATGCCAGTGACTTTTAACCAGATGATAGCCGATTTCTAAATACACTTTGCCTTTTACCGCCTGATCAGTCAGACCGCATTCACCAATTATTTCGCCCGAATGACGGAGCTCAATAGCCCACAATCCATAGCCATTTTTCCGGTACGATCTGATATTCCAATCCAGCCATTTCTGAACTTCTTCATCCGAGAAATCGTTTTCATAGGCATACATTACTTCTTTGTCTTGCAGGAAACGTTTGAGAGACAGGATATCATCAGATTCCCAGGTACGCAGGCGCAGCCTTTCAGTTTCAAGAAAATAACTCATCTCATCATCACCTTTTAATTTTTCACTCTCAGAAATTGCCCCGATCAGGGAAAACAACTATTTATATCTTTTTTTAAAACAATATTGGCAGTATATTTTCCCCTTCGTATCCCTTACAAGTTTGTTAATGAGAGGTTTAGTAAGGCCACTGTATGACTTTTTGGGTGACTTCCCGATGATACAGACAAATTCATCGGGTTGAATGGTTTTTCCGCATACCGAGCATTTCAGATTATATTGATCCCTCAGTCTTGAAAATAATCGCATAAATGATATATTCCTCCATTCGGAACAATAATACCTCCGCTGATACTATTGTACACCACCCTTTTATCTTGAGCCGGCAAGTTTATCGGAAACCGATTCAACAAGTTACACTTCAAACTGGACAAACGGTCAAAATAGAAAACGGGGATAAAAAAGGGCTGCGGGTTTTATTTAAACAACGATCAGCCCAACAGTCAGAAAAGCGCCATATTCTATCTGTGCCTTATATGTTTATAAATTCTGTCCTTTCTCAAAGGTGAGCAGCATATGATTGCTGGCCTCTTTGACCAGGGTATCAAACAGTGCGTAAGTCCGTTTCGTCACTCCAGCGGCGGTAATCTCATTTTGCTTTGTCAGAAAATCTGTGAGCTTGCTGCCGGATAGCCCTGATGCCTCCCTGTCGATTGCCTTAACCCGCCCGCATACATAACTTTGCGCTTCGTCCTTAAATTCATTTACCTGATTAATTACCCGATGATATTGCGGTTCGGCAAGTACAGCTATCGTTTTGTTCAGCCAATATGCAGAATTCAGATCTACTTTACCGGTAGTATGTTTATAATTTTCCGGCGTGTCGTTCACATTGGCAAAAAATGGGACCTGAGCACTGTAAAGATTAACGCCGAAAGTCAGCCAGTGAATGGCCGCATATTCGGCTGGAACATCGCTACGGATTTGCAGAATATGAAATTCCTGATTCCGGTCGATACCAATCGGGCGAAAGGTATGTTTTTGTTCCTCCGTTCCATTTCCGAAAGCATCATAAGGGGTTCCCTGATAATGGGAACTCAGAATATACTGGATGTCCTCAATACTGATCTTATGAGGCGTTCGCTGAATAAACGGAAGATAATCGCTCATTGGCTCCTGCTCAATTTCAGGATTAAGATATTTCTGGCCATACCAGGTACGCGGGGTGTTGTAATGTCGGTCCGCCTCAGTCTGTGTACCAAATATTTTTCTGAAATTGAATCCCGTCTTGTCAGGATTTAAATGATTTTTTTCAGCAAAAGTCCTGAGATCTGTCGACCACATGAACGCCTCCGGTTTGGAAAAATCAATGTTTTGGATGCCGGTTTGATTAGGTGCAATAGCATACGCGTCGTCCGGAATCCTCTGGGCTGCCCAATGATGACCGCCGACCGTTTCCATATACCAGACTTCATCTGCATCCGAGAAGGCAATGCCATTGCTCTCGTACGTCCCATATTCTTCAATGATCCGCCCGAGACGCTGTACCCCTTCGCGCGCGGAATGAATATAGGGCAGAACCACGGACTCCATGGCTTCTTCACCAATACCCTCTTTTACCAGCGGATCAAGCCCGAGTACATGTGGATTAGTGAATTCCGTCTCGGTCGCACTCATTGCTACGTTGGCCGAATTGATCCCCGATTCTCCGCATACCCCTTCCGACTCATCAGCACTTGGCGTAAAGGTATGGCGCAGCGGATTGTCAGGCAGGTCGACCGCAAACTCGTTAATGCTTGAAACAAACCTGCTCTGATGATCTTTAGCCTTCACCACTGTAAATCGTTTCGGGTTGAGCGCCCCATAGCCGTCTTCATTGCGGGCAATCATCGTTGAACCGTCAATGGAAGCCTTCTTCCCGACCAGTACCGCTGTACAGCTTGATTGATTTAATTTTGACATGATGTCAGCCTTCTTTGCAATATTCCGGTCTTCATGAACGGAAGATCGGTTGAAAATATTTAATAAAAGTATGTCACCAACAGAAAAAAATCTCAACAAGATGAATGGGTTATCAATCAAATTTTCGAATCGCAGGGACCAGCAGGATCAATATGTTCGAGAGAGCAGCAATGCCACTCATCAGGAGAAGCGATTCAACACCGCCAATCGCTTCAGAAAGCCACCCGGTTAATAAAAATCCGACCGGAAGAAGGGCAAAAGACCCGACCATATCGATACTGGCTACCCGGCCAAAGGCTTCAGGAGGAACCAGTTCCTGGAGACTGGTCTGCCAGATGAGGCTGAACAGCATGAGACCCCCACCAGTCAGTGCCATCAGGATCGTCAGCAGAACGGCGTGCTGAGCAAAAGGCATGACCAGCAGGGCAAGACTTGCTGTCGCCCCGCCACTGTAGGCGAGGATGCCCCGGTACCTCCACTTTTTCCTCATGCCGAATACGAACGCGACTGTAATGGAACCCAAAGCTGCCCCTGACATCACAAAGCCGTAAACAAAATCAGGCAATTGATCATGTACTTTGATCAGCCAGGGTATGAGCACCGTGGCTACTCCGGAGATAAAAATATTGACCAGGCTGAAGAAGAGAATGGTCACCCACAGCCAGGTGCGCTGTCTGATCACACGTACCCCTTCGAAGCATTCACTGAAAAAAGATGCTGTCCGGGGGCTGCGTTTACTGACCATT
Organism: Sporolactobacillus sp. Y61; assembly: GCF_040529185.1. Taxonomy (NCBI): domain Bacteria; kingdom Bacillati; phylum Bacillota; class Bacilli; order Caryophanales; family Sporolactobacillaceae; genus Sporolactobacillus; species Sporolactobacillus sp. Y61. The sequence continues at coordinate 2,643,405 of NZ_CP159510.1, forward strand.
CCCTCCTGAGTTAGAAACATCAGGCAGATAAATGAGATCAGATAGGTTAACCCATCAATCCCGAAACCTAAAGAAGCGGTTGTAAAACTGATAATTAATCCACCGACAGATGGCCCGAGAAGTCTGAGCAACTGCTCGCTAAACTGGCTTAGTGCGTTGGCTGAATTGCGAATATCCGGAACAAAAACAGTGGCTCGCAGCGCAGAATAAGCCGGCTGGAACAAACCATTCATGAGCCCCATGAATCCCATCATCACGACAAGCAGTGGAATGGATAACACGCCGTACAAGCCGAGAATCATCACTCCGGTTGTTAAAACAAACCGAATGATATCAGCAATCCTCATGACGTTTGCACGGTTCAGGCGATCCACGAGAATCCCGGAAAAAGGAAGAATCAGGACTTCCGGAATCATATAGGCTGCCATGATCAGGCTCATCGACATTGGTGAATGGCTCAGCTCATAAACTAATAAGGGCAGGATGACATTCGTTATCGCTGTACCAAAGGTCGATAAAGAATTACCGATCCATAAAAAGCGAAAGGATCTGGACACCATAACGGGTTTGAATATTTCAGGATATGTTTTTTTTATTGGGGCGGGTACATCAGCCATTGCAGTCATTCCTTACCCTATAATTTTAATCCGTTCTCTTAAACAAGATGATCCTTAGTGAAAGCGGCAGGACTGTTGTGCGGTGTGTAGCGCCTGTCCCGTATGAGGCGCTAAAGATTATGAACTCTAAAAGGAATCCGGAGTCCAGGTGAGATAATTTGTTTCATAGACAGGAGAAAGAGAAATCACATTCCATTGAATCATAACCCAGTCTCAATCAACATCATGTTTCGTATTTTCATAGATTGTGATCTCTAATAGCTTTGCACATTTTACCTGACCTGCTGTTTCAGTGCTTGTAAAACTGCAGCTTCGACATGGATTTTTGTCGTATCAAAAACCGGAACTCCTGATACTTCGTCATCGGGAATCAGCATATCCAATTCTGTACATCCCAGGACGATTCCCTGACACCCGTGGTTAATCAGATTTTCTATTACGTGTTCAAGGAAATCAGACGATCTCTTATTGATTTTCCCCAGACACAGTTCATTAAAAATGATGTTATTTAAACGCTTCCTTTCTTCTGAATCAGGAATCATAACCTCTATTCCATTTTTCTTCAGAACATCTTTGTAGAAATCCTGTTCCATCGTGTATCTTGTCCCGAGAAGCCCCACTTTCGTCAGCTGATTCTCTTTGATTTTGTCTGATGCTGCCTGTGCGATATGGAGAAAGGGTATCGATACTGAAGCTGAAACCTGCTGCGCGACTTTGTGGCCGGTGTTACTGCAAATGATAATAAAATCGGCACCTGCCCGTTCAAGAGACTGTGCAGCTGAAATCACTGCTCCGGCAACCTGTTCCCATTGATTATTTTCCTGCCATTCAGCTATCGGAGCGAAATCGAGACTGTTTAGAATGATTTTAGCGGAATGCAGCCCACCCATTCTTTTCTTTATTTCCTGATTTATTTTTTCATAATAATGAGCGGTCGACTCCCAGCTCATGCCCCCGATCAGCCCGATCGTTTTCACCATTAACCCCCTCCATCCTTTTAAAGTCAGATAGATTCATAGCACAGCCTGACATTCGATGTAATAAAATTGATCATTTTTTCATTTCTAAACATGATTCTATTTTAATCATTCTTCCCTGTATCTTCAATCATTCACACGAACCGGTGCTGCTGAACCTGTGTCACCCTTTATCAGCCGAGTTCCGAATATATCAGCCGATACTGAGCACATATCGGCCATCTTTCGGATTTTTTCTGCCACTTTGAAAATATATCAGCCGTCTTTCGGATTTTTCCAGCCGATCCTGAGCATATATCAGCCGGCTTCAGGTTTATCAGCCAGGCAGGATACGGAAGGTGACGCTAAAGAATGATTAAGAATCGATCTGATTTGTTGTAAGAAAGCAGAGATTACTTGACGTTTATTTTCTTGATTGATATTTTGATAATAATACCTCTGGCGGCTGTTACATAACTTAAGGTATAAAGGAGCATGACCTCAAATATGGATACAATCAACGGACATACCCGGCTGTACGGCCTATTTGCCCACCCGGCAAAACACAGTCTGTCCCCTCTGATGCATAATCTCAGTTTTCAGGCAAGACAGATTAATGCCGTTTACCTCGCTTTTGATCTGAAGGATGATCTTGGGACGGCAGTTAAAAGTATACGTCAGTTCGATATGGGTGGGGTTAATTTATCGATGCCATTCAAAAAAGAAGTACTGCCCTATCTGGATGAGCTGACTCCCGAAGCACAAATGATTGGCGCGGTGAACACCATCATCAACCATGACGGGTATCTGATCGGCACCAGTACAGACGGAAACGGATTTTTTGCCAGCTTATCTGCAAAGGGTTATCCCGTTCAAAAGAAGACCGCCACAATTCTCGGTGCAGGAGGTGCAGGGCTTTCAGTCATTGCAGCTGGTGCCTCAGGCGGCTTAAGTTCCATCCATGTTTTTAAACGGCACAACGCTACGTTTCGGACGGTCTCCGATACATTGGATCATTTTTCAGGAAGATGCGGGACATCTATCCGGCTCTATGATTACAATGACAGGAAGGCTTTGCGCAAAGCCATTTCCGAGAGTGACTTCCTGATCAATACGACAAATATCGGTATGGGAGATGACCGGTCCATTCCGGTCCCGGCTGAACTGATCGAGGATCTGGATCCATCTCTTGTTGTCTGTGATGTCATCTACGAACCGCGGCAGACACGCCTCCTGCAGACTGCCCGGGAGAAGGGCTGCGTCACCTTCAACGGATTGGGTATGCTGATTTATCAGGGCGCTCTGGCTTTTCAGCTCTGGACTGGTCAAAGTATGCCGGTAAAAAAGGTTGAAAAGGCCATTCAGGAAAAATTATATCCAAAATAACAGAGTTCAGGAAAATCTACGCACTCTCCGCCCTTATCAGGCATAGGCTGTAACCTATACCCTTAAACGAATGGAGTGTGATTGGTTTGACAATGAATCCGGCTGATCCAGCTTTTACACTGTTTGCTGATTCCACGAAAAAGGTTACTGAGCATCTCGACGCGTATAACACGGTTACGCAACTGTTCGGACCGCAGTTTCCGGAAATCCGGAATGGTTTTTTCAATGTCCATATGACCCGTGGGATCATCATCCAGCCACACTGGCATACGAATGTCTCGGAAATGATCTTTATCATCAGCGGATCTGTGATCACGTCCGTATTCAACCCGTTTACTCAAAAACTGATGAGTTATCAGGTAGGACCCGGACAGGTATCCATGCTGCCCAGAGGATGGTTTCACTGGATTATTGCTCTGACCGACGATGTCCACCTGCTGACAATCTTTGATCAGCCCACCCCGGATGTTGTCTTTGGTTCCGACTTTCTTCGCCTTACCCCGCCCGAAGTCATGCACCGTGCTTACTGTGTGCCTCCCGTGACCTATGCACAGGCTGTAGCGCCAATCCGTCAATCCACGATTCTCGGTCCTCCAGCCGGATGTTTTATGGCGAATAACCCGGGCAGTATGCCCTTCAGCTGAATCCTGTGCTAACTGTCAGTAATTTTCTTACTATGAGAAGGCTCCCGTGTCAAACCTGGCGGATTCATCATCCGCCGTTCGCTATATCTCCTGCATCTTTCATCCCTGTTCAAGTGATAAAGATATATGTAAAAAGTTTTTGACAAACTATCCGTCTTTAAGTATGCTTAAAAATGTAAAACACTTTTTACACAAAGAGGAGGAAAGATATGGAGCCTGGCAGCATTCTGGTCGCTCTTTTTTTGGGATGTTTCGTGATCTCACTTATATGCATTATCACCCTGCTTTTTTCATTGGCCAAACAGGGAGACGAAAGAAAACAATATATCAAGTCAAAAGCCATCCAGCAGACTTTTGTTATCACTGTAGGTATTTTAGTTATAGATATTATCAGTTCGCTGGTAACAGATGATCACACGATTAACCCGTTTATTTTTTTAACCGTTATCTCTGTTGTTTTTCTCATTGCCCTGTTGCTCAATAAGAAAAGATATGGCGATTAAAAGTGGATAACCGTATTAAACAACTCAGAAAAGCAAAGAAGATATCCCAGGATGAACTGGCTAAACGATGCGGGGTTTCAAGGCAGACGATCAATGCGATTGAAAATAACAAATATGACCCGACATTATCCCTGGCTTTTAAACTGGCTTTTAAACTGGATACAACCGTAGACGCACTATTTAACCATGGTGGTCCGTCAAGTGGTGTCGGCTCAGGACCTGACTGATCACTAAGTCAAGGGCACGATTTACGCGGATGAGTCAAGTCATTGTGGGTACCCCTCTTATCCCTTTAAATAAAAATAAATACAAAATATTTTTTTGTTTTTAGGATAAGCGGGTTCCCGTTTTCCCCTGATCAGCTGCGAACCTTTTTTTGATCGGGCCGTGTGATCAATTATTGTTTTTTCAGTTCATTTCTTGTTACCGCTGCCGAATGCTTGCTTGCTGCGGGCGATCTAGAAGCCTCCTCGGCAAACAGCTGCCTGCGGGGTCTCCTCCGGCTCGCTTTCCCGCAGGCGTCTCGTATCCTCTGCGGCATGGGCTTTGAGTCCAAAAACAACATGGGGTTCTCGCAGAGTCTTCGATTCAAAAGCAGCGAATCCTTTTGACTCTGAATCCCAAATGAATAGCCAGACAGACCCTTCAATGCCTGATAAATGGACGTTCCGGCGGATTGTTTTTTAAATAGTACAGGACTTCATTCAGGGTGTCAGCTGCTGTATTTTGAACTATCGTTTTGGGCAGCACTCTGGCAGCCGACAACGGTTTCTGTTCATTGGCATGATCCAGACGAAAACTCTCGAGTCACCGGGCAGCACGACTTTTGAGCCATTCATTAGCGCAATCACCAACTGCTGCAGGTGATCGTAGCCGTCCAGCTCCGGTGGTATTTCATCCGTCTTTCCATGAAGTTGTTTATACTGATTCATAGGAATCCCTTCCTTTTCAATAGTTATGTCAATTCTATTGTACTCAAAAGGGAATCTCTATTTTTCTTTATTTGGCATTGAGTAGGGCGGAAGTCCAATCCATCGTCACTCAATTTTTCCTGTCATCCACATATATTTTTCTTACCCCATCGAACTAAAATCGATAAGCGATCTATTCCTGCCGCTTTTCTATTTCCATGCATAAGCATCTGTCGGCATCCGCAGGTAGGTCAGCCATTGCGGATCAGTCAGGCGAAGAAAAGTCAGCGAAATCCCATACATATCATTGGACGTCATGTAATTACCAACTTTTCGGATTGGCGTTTTCAGTCCATACAAATTGATGAGTCGGCCCACATCATTAGCAAAAATAAATTGATCCATGAGTGGGGTCGACCCCAGACCATTGACCATAACGGCAAATGTTTCCCCTTTTTTCCATGAAAAGGCATTTTTCAGCTTATTGACTAGTTCAATAGCCAGCCGTTCCGAGGAATGCATCTTCTCAATCCGATAGCCCGGCTCGCCATGAATACCTATTCCATAGTAAATTTCATCTTCTTTTAATGAAAAAAGGACTTTATCCTGATTGGTTATGGTGGAAGGCGACAAGGCCACACCAAGTGATTTTGTCGATTCAGCTACTTGATCACCCAACGTCTTCAGCCCTTTGAGACTCATCCCGGATGCAGCCGCGGCCCCGAGTATTTTTTGGACAAAAACCGTTCCGGCAACTCCTCGCTTCGTCAATGTGTATGTTTTCCGATCCAGCCGTTCGGTTGCAATATCATCTGCGACAATAACCATTTCAACAGAAATGCCTTCTTGAGCCGCCCGCTGCCTGGCTCGATTAAAGCTCTCAATATCCGCTTTAAAATTTTTTACTACCAAAAGCACACCCGCTGGCACGGCTACAGTTTTGATTGCTTTAAAAATATCATCTGCTCCCGGCGGAGTGAAAAGTTGCCCACATACAGCTGCTGTCAACATTCCTTCTCCAACATATCCGGTATCAGTAGGCTCGTGTCCGCTTCCGCCGCCCCCAATAACCGCAACCTGATCTCTCTTCCGCTTCTTCGAGCAGAAAATGCCTGTCCGACCAATTCGAGTTAACCGATCCTGATAATTAAAGGCAATGCCCCGGAACATATCTTCAATAATGTGTTCTTTGCTGTTAATAATCTTTTTCACCGCAGTTGTCCCCCCTTTTTAACTGTATTGTCACTCGTTTATTATAACGCGTCAATTTCTCAATGTTATAATTTCAGGAGGGAGGGTTTGAAGGCGAGGCTGAACCGATGACAGGATCTTTAATCACCAAAAAAACGATCGCCAACTCACTTAGAGATCTTTTACAAAAAGAACCGTTTGAAAAAGTGACAGTTCGTGACATTATGCGTCATTGCCGCATGCGCAGGCAAACCTTCTACAATTATTTTCAGGATAAATTTGAATTAGTTTCCTGGATTTACTACGAAGAGGCGATCGAGAACATTCAAGATTATGTGAACTATGAAAATACAGCAATGATTATTCAACGTATTTTTACTTACCTTTATGAAAACCAGGATTTCTATACAAAAGTTCTGGAATTTACCGGACAGAATTCATTGAGCAGCTATCTGCTGGAGCAGACGAAAAAGCTGATCATTCAATGGATCGAAGAATGGGAAAACACCGGAAATTTATTGATAACTGAAGATTTTGCGGATTTTATGGGCGACTTTTACAGTCATGCCATAGTGGGCATAGCCATCAAGTGGCTGTATGATCACTGTCCGGAGAGTCCCAAACTCGTCGCCAAACGTATCGTACTGCTTATGGATCAGACTTTTCAATCTACTCAAGATCTTTCCCGGCATCAGAAGCGCGACTAATATCCAATAAAGAAAATCTCGTGAAGTCAGGCCGCAAGCGCCGGCTAAACCTTAGTTGTACTTTCACATTTATCCATAGAATCTTTATAACCCAACATTATCAAGATTAAGCATTTTCTTAAAATGTCTTTCTTATCGTGTAAAAGAAAACCCCGGTACGGCAACCGGGGTTATGCTTTTCAAACATGAGATTATTGGAAAGCTGAGAAGAAGGTAAATAGCAGATGGAGAAAAAAGCAGCCACATCTTGTACGTGATTATTTTTCGATTCACTTACAACCCAGCCGGACGCCGTGGCACAGACCAGATCCAGTCGGTAAAGTGATCATCTAATTTCGCATAACAAGTAGCCGCGACCTGCCAACCTCCATTCTTTCTTGTTTCGATCAGTCCAGTCCATGACGGGATTTGTAATCTTTGACATACGCATCCACACCTTTAATCGCCTGGACTACATCATCCGCTGTGACCGCAAACGGCATCTGGTGGATCGTCTCTCCAGGAGCCGTTGCTTTTTCACCGACTTTATAAAGCTCTTCATCCGTCGCTTTGTCAAGATGAATGTCCTTCAGTGTGATCGGCAGACCAAGATCGAGATAGAATTTAATGTAGCGTTCCAATTCATCAAATGGTTTGTTTTCCAGAACCAGCTGCGTCATTGCACCGTAGGCCACTTTTTCTCCATGGGTCAGGAGATGAACATCACCGGTTAACGCTGTAAATCCGTTGTGTATCGCATGCGCAGCGGCAAGACCGCCGTTTTCAAATCCGAGACCGCTAAGCAGTGTGTTAGCTTCAACAATAGCTTCGAGCGCCGGTGTGACGATTTTTTTGCGGTTGGCTTCGACTGCCGAAAGGGCGTAGTCAAACAGGACATTTTCACAGGTTTCAGCGATCGCCTTGCCGGCTAAAGTTGGCTGTTTTCCAGACATGGTATTATTGTGGCCTTCTGCAACCGCACGGGCTTCAATCCAGGTTGCCAGTGCATCGGAAACACCTGAAACCAGATAACGATTCGGCGATTCAGCAATAACGCGGGTATCAACTATAACCAGATCCGGATTCTTATCATAGTTTAGATAGCTGTCAAACGCACCATCGTCTGTATAGATAACCGACAGACCCGCTGTCGGTGCGTCGGCTGAAGCAACAGTTGGTGCACAGACAACCGGGGTACCCAAATGGTCAGCAACCGCTTTCACAGTGTCCAGGGTTTTTCCACCACCAAGACCGATGACGACATTTACTTTTTCTTTTTTGCCGACTTCGGTCAGCCGGTCGATTTCACGGAAACTGCACTCACCCTGAAACACTTCTTTGACAACCTTGATGTCGCCTTCTTTAAGCTGCGAAGTAAAGCCTTCAGCGGCGACTTTCCAAACAGTTTCGTCAGCTGCGACCAGAGCCTTGTCGCCTAACTTTTTCACATATTGATCCGCTTTCTTAAAGACGTCTTTCCCCTGAACATAACGACTCGGGCTGACAAATACTTTTTCCATAATAACTTCCTCCTCGTATAATAAGTTTGAAGTTAAGATTAATTGGCTTTAGCGGCCGTCTGCGGCAGCTGCGAATCATTCCGGCCGGTCCCGCACTGCCCTGAAGCAGCGTATCCCTCGATTCGCGTCTCTCGCAGTTGAATCACAAAATTCTTTTCCATTAGTTAATAATCTATCATCAGAACCTGTTCATTCTAAGACGATCATTTAACTTTAAGCGGTTTCAATTCAGATTCAATGGCATCCTCTGATGCGCCTGCCTGCAGCATCGCAGCCGCAACATAGGCCCCTTCGACAAAGGATACACCCTTAATCTCTAAGTTTTTATCTGTCGTCTCGCTAACGAGATCCAGATTCATCTTTGAGCTGCCCAGGTCATAAAAAGCCCAGATACGCGGCTCTTTAAATGACGCAACAACTTCACTGATCCGGTCGAAACTGGTTCCAACACCATTGTCTTCTGTGCCCGCAGCAGCTTTAATCGTCACATTCCCAGCAACTTCATCCAGCAGCCGCTTAACACCATCACCAATGTCGCGAACATGTGAAACCAAGAGAATACCGATATCACGCATGGTCAGCACCCGCTTCCAGGAACGCATGGAAAAGATAACCACTTGATTGAGCGCCTGGATCTATATGGCCGATGGACCGATCACCCAGATACGAAGCTCTGCCTTTTCTCGCCTTCAAATCTTTGGTCTGTTCAACAATAGCATCAATTTTTTCATGAGTCAGTGCATCTTCCGCAAGTGCTTTCTGAACCGGCAGCCAAACATCCAGCATCGTTTTATCTCCTGCTTCAGATTTCCCGCGATGAGCGATGGCTTTGGCACCCGCAGCAACCCAGGTAGTCCGATCATCCGTTTCAGCTGCCTTTTTAGAGATGGCCAGAAGAGCTGATCCGTATAACGGTCCTGAAGCTCCACCGACTTTAGAGATGAGGGCCATCGCTGCTTTTTTGAATATTGTCGGTATATCATCCGCCGGATTCAAACTCTTTAATAAGAAGTCTGCTCCGCGGGCCATGTTATTCCCATGATCCCCGTCTCCGATTGCAGTGTCTAACTCACTCAGATACACCTTATTCTCATGCAGTTTATCCGCAAAAAGCTCCAGCCATTTTTTTACTGCTTGATCCATCAGCTCATCTCCTTTACCATGCGAGTGTATGTGTTTCTCTCTTCAAATCGTCCAGCCAGCTTGCATCCTCCAGCTTGCAGAGGGTCAGCGAAATACCTTCCATATCCAGAGAGGTCATCAAAGTGCCAACCTTTACAAAATCAATCGTCAGACCATCTTTCTTCAGCAATTGTTCTGCATCCTGCCAGAAAATGTACTGTTCCATCAAAGGTGTGGCACCCAGTCCGTTAACAAGAACGGCGTAATGGTCTCCTTCAGACCACTGAAAAGCTGTTCGCAGCTTAGAAACAATTTCTTCAGCCAGTTTGCGGGAGGGTTTCAGAGCCTCGCGTTTGTATCCCGGTTCACCGTGTATGCCGACACCAAATTCAATTTCATTGTCGCCTAACTCAAATCCTGGCTTGCCTACTTCCGGGACTGTCGCCGCTTTAAGTGCTACACCCAGTGTCTTGATATTGGGCACGAGCCGATCGGCAATCGCTTTTATTTCGGATAACTGTTTACCCTTTGCAGCTTCTGCACCGAGTATTTTGTGAACGAATATGGTTCCGGCGACACCACGTTTGCCTTCTGTATAAGTACTGTCCTCAACGGCAATATCATCATCGACGACAACGGATTCAACACTGATGCCATCCGCTTCAGCCATATCTTTGGCCATCTCGAAATTCATCACGTCGCCCGAGTAATTCTTAATAACCAGAAAAACACCTTTTCCCTGATCTACCTGTTTAATTGCTTTATAAATCTGATCTGGAGTGGGTGAAGTGAATACCGATCCACAGACAGCTGCAGCAAGCATCCCGTTACCGACAAATCCAGCGTGCGTCGGTTCATGTCCACTACCGCCTCCGCTGACCAAAGCTACTTTGTCTTTTGGCAGGTTCGACCGATAAATAGCGCCTGTCTCGGGAATATTCTTCAACTGGCCGCAGCCTGCCGACACAATCCCTCGTACCATTTCTTCAACAACATCTTCCGGCTTATTTATGATTTTCTTCATTCTGTATGCCCCCTTTCATCTTCTACACTTTGATTTTATCGTGTATGCGGTTACAATGTAATGGACACATTTGCGAATGTGTCATGCCGGCAATAATGCTTTTCCGATTCAGAAAAAATGTTAAAAAAATAAACGATGGCATGTTTACGAACATACCATCGATAATTATTTTTATTTACGGAATGGTTTTAAATTTGATTTTAATTGTTCGCCTTGCCTGTTTCATATCGTTTCAGAATGTTCTTTTTTTCGTAAATCCATCAGGTAAGAAAGGATTTCGCGTCTCCTGATAATGCCGATGAATACCCCGAGATCATCTACAATAGGAACAAAATTATGAGAAAGAGAGTTCTCAAGGATATCTTCAATTTCTACATCAATGGAGATAGGTTGAATGTCCCTGTATCTCTCGACAGAGCTCAGCGGAATATCCTCAGTATCCTTAAAATCGAGATCCTGGTGATTTTTTAATTCCCACAGCAGATCCCCTTCTGTCAACGTACCGATATACTTCCCCTTTTTATTCAGAATCGGGATGGCTGAGTAGCGATAATGTTCCATTTTCTCCATTGCCTGTCTCATCGTCCAATGATCGTACACGTACTTCACTTCGCTTTTCGGAGTAATCAGGAAAGCTGCGTTCATATAAATTCTCCCCTGCTTTCATCTGTTTTTTAATCACATCTGAAAATACCTCTGATAATCATATTATACAGGAAAACAAGATCAAATGTTGATAGCGCTTTCATAATTAAGTGAAGAAAACATGCCGTCAAATTATTCCTCTCTGCCGGCATATTTTCAATATATTACTCACCCGCATGCTGTAACATATTTGATTTGGCAACACTGATCATTAATTTAATCCGGTTAATCTGGTTGATCTGGCTTGATCCGGCGTCGTAGTCAATGGAGACGAGATTGGCATCCGGATGGTTTTTCTTCAGCGCATTGAACATGCCGCGGCCAAGAATGTGGTTTGGCAAACAGGCAAAAGGCTGAACGCAAATCACGTTTTTACAACCGGAGTCAATCAGTTCGGCCATTTCACCCGGAAGCAGCCAGCCCTCGCCCATCTGGTTGCCGATGCTTAATATTCCGGAGGCTTTCTTCGCAATCTCGTCAATGCGTTTTGGCGGCTCGAAGCGTCCGCTTTCTGCCAGTGCACGACGGACCGGTGTCCGGTAATGCTCAATATATTGAGTGGCAACGTCTCCGATCAGGACCGGCACTTCGCCCTTTCCAAAATGATCCCGGCGGAATGTGCGATTATACAGTCCATAGAGGAAGAAATTTACAAAGTCTGGAACAACGGCTTCTCCGCCCTCGGACTCAATGGTTTCAATCAAATGGTTATTGGCAAATGGGCTGAATTTAACATAAATTTCCCCGACAATACCAATTTTCGGCTTTTGTTCTGAGTTTACAGGGATCTGATTAAAATCGGCGATGATAGCGCTGATTGTTCTTCGATACTTATTCATCGTAAATGTTTCCAGCAGATTGGAACAACGGGAGAGCCACAGGTGAAACATTCTGTCGGCTGATCCTTTTTCTTCTTCATACGGCCGGATGGCAAATCTGAGCTTCAGAAGCAAATCACCAAGGCAGGCAGAAACGACCAGCTTTTTAACAAGCGGCAGGGTAATTTTGAATCCTGGCTGCTGATTAAGAGCAGTCGAATGATTGAGTGAGATGACCGGAACATTGGCGAAACCGGCGCTGATCAGCGCCTTTTTCAATAACGCCAGATAGTTTGTCGCCCGGCACCCTCCGCCTGTCTGAGTCAGAATCACGGCGGTCCTTTTCAGATCATATTTACCGGATTTCAGAGCCGCTACCAGCTGTCCGACGGTCAGTATAGCCGGATAACAGGCGTCGTTATTGACATATTTCAGACCTTCTTCGACCTGAGCGGTACTCATCTTTTTCAGCACTTCGAGGTGGTATCCGTGCAGAGCGAAGGCTTTCTCAAACAAAGCAAAGTGAGCCGGTATCATCTGCGGAGCCAGAATCGTATATCCTTTTCTGTCTTCTTTGCTGAAAACAGGTGCAGGTGAGGGAGGACCGTCAGGAAGTTTCTGGTCCGGCTGACCTTTTCGTTCTCTGATCGCCGCTTTCAGAGAGCGAAGTCTGATCCGTACAGCGCCGAGGTTGCCGTTTTCATCCATCTTAATCCATGTATACAGTTTATGACCACGTTCCAGTATTTCCTGAACCGCTTCAGTTGTAATAGCATCCAGACCGCAACCAAATGATGTAATCTGAACAAGTTCAAGATTCGGATGCTCGTTGACAGTCTCTGCAGCACGGTACAGCCTGCTGTGATAAGTCCATTGATTCACGACACTCCGGGATACTCTTTTTTTCGCGAGGTGGCAGACAGAATCTTCTGTCAGAACAGCCATATCCATCTTCGCAATTCCATTTGGAATGCCATGATTCACTTCGGGATCCAGATGGTATGGATGCCCTCCAAGTACAATTCCTGTCTGACCTGAATGTTCAAGCTTTGCTACCACTTCTTCACCCCGGTGGCGGATCCAGGCATGAAAAGCCATGTCTTCCTTTTTGGCTTTACTCAGAGCTCTTCGTAATTCGCTGTATGGAATATCCGGGAAGCAGGCATGCAGTTCACGAGTCAGCGCCGACGGTTTATCCAGTGAAACAAATGGCTGAATGAAGCGGATCCCTTTTTCCGCAAGAATATCCATATTGACGCGTATCACTTCAGGGTAGGAGGAGACAATCGGGCAGTTATAGTGGTTATCCTGATCGACACTCTCCTGTTTCTCATAAACAACCGCAGGATAAAAGATGATGGATACCCCTTTTTCGATCAGATTAACGATGTGCCCGTGTACCTGTTTCGCCGGGTAACACACGGCCTCTGACGGTATGGTTTCCATTCCCTTCACAAAATTTCGCCGGCTGGACGGATCAGAAAGGACTACGCGAAATTTCAATTCGGTAAAAAAGGCATGCCAGAAGGGGTAGTTTTCATACATATTCAGCACACGCGGGATGCCGATCGTTCCACGTATGGCGTCCTCAGCTTTAAGTGAGGGCCGGTCGAACAGAACATGGAGTTTTTCTTCCGCCAGATTTGGAACGGTAATTTTCTTTTTGGCCTTCCCTGCCCCCCTTTCACAGCGATTACCGGATATGAAAATCCGTTTATCAGGAAAGCGGGTAATCGTCAGACGGCAGCGATTCTGGCATCCTCTGCATCTCCCGTGATTCGTTTTAACAGTCAGCGAATCAATTTTCTGCGCTGAGAGCAGCGAGGAGTCCGCTTTTTCCCTGCTCCTTTCCCGGGCCAGAAGAGCGCAGCCATAGGCCCCCATCAGCCCGGATAAATCCGGACGAACCACTTCTTTCCCTGTCATTTTTTCAAAGGCACGAAGGACCGCGTCATTTAAAAATGTCCCGCCCTGAACGACAATATGGTCCCCCATTTCGTCGACATTTCTCATCTTGATCACTTTAAATAATGCATTGCTGACGACAGAATAGGCGAGACCGGCAGAAATATCGGCAATACAGGCACCTTCCTTCTGCACCTGGCGGACTTTTGAATTCATGAATACCGTACATCTTGAACCCAGTTCCACCGGAGCCTTTGAAGACAGGGCCAGCCGTGCAAATTCTTTGACCGAATACCCCAGTGTGTCGGCAAAGTTTTCAAGGAAGGATCCGCAGCCGGAGGAGCAGGCTTCATTCAGCATAATCCTGTCTATCGCTCCATCCTTAACCTTCATGCATTTCATATCCTGGCCACCGATATCAATAATAAAGTCCACATCCGGCTGAAATTTCCTGGCCGCCCGATAGTGAGCTATCGTCTCTACTTCACCACTGTCAATCTGAAAAGCCGCCTGAATCAATTTTTCACCGTAACCGGTCACTACTGAATTGGCGATATGAACCTGATCAGGCAGCTGTTCAAACAGCCGGCGCAGACCCTTTCTGACCGACTCAATCGGATTGCCTTTATTGTTGTCATAATAAAAATAGAGGATCTCATCATTCCGGCCGGTCAGAACAATCTTCGTTGTCGTGGATCCGGCATCAATCCCCAGGAAACTGTTCCCTCTGTAATTTTCAAGAGATCCTTTATGCACCCTGGCCCTGGCATGGCGCTGTTTGAAAGTTTCCCATTCTTCAGGGCTGTTAAATAGAGCGTCCTGTCTGCCGACAGACACGGAACGGCAGGCCTTGTTCATCGTTTCCAGCTGGCCGATGAACTTTCCGATATCGATACTGTCGTTCGATGAATCCGCCATGGCTGCACCTATTGCAACAAAATACTGACCATCATCCGACTCCATGACATGCTCATGTGTCAGATTCAGGGTTTCCATGAATCGATGTCTGAGTTCTGGCAAAAAAGTCAGCGGACCCCCGAGAAAGGCCACGTTGCCCTTGATCGGGCGGCCGCAGGCAAGTCCCGAAACCGTCTGATTCACAACGGCCTGAAAAACAGAGGCTGCAATATCCTCTTTGCGTACACCGTCATTCACCAGGGCTTGTATATCCGTTTTAGCAAAGACGCCGCAGCGCGAAGCAATCGGATAAATTCTTTCCGCCCCTTCTGCGAGTTTGTTTAACCCTGCGGCATCTGTCTGAAGCAGAGAGGCGATCTGATCAATAAACGCACCGGTGCCCCCGGCACAGGCTGTGTTCATCCGCTGTTCCATACCATGTGTCAGGTAGATAATTTTGGCATCTTCACCTCCAAGTTCAATCACGACATCAATATTCGGATTCCGTGCTTTCACCGCCTGAGTGCAGGCGACGACTTCCTGCACAAAGGGCACCCCGAGTTCCTCCGACAGACTGATGCCAGATGATCCGCTTGCATGAAGCTGCAGAACCGCTGATGGAAATTTTTTAAATAAAGAATGGAGCAGCTGTACAGCCGTTTTTTTGATTTCAGAAAAATGTCTGCGATAGGATTTGAAAACCAGTTTATGTTCCGGATTGATCGCTACCATTTTCGCTGTAGTCGATCCAATATCAAGACCCACCTGCAATTTCATGAATGATCTCCCTCCTGCCGGATGAAAACATGTGTTGTCAGAATAGATGGTAAATAAAAGCGAACAATATTTCTGATTTGTTCATCTGTAAGCGCATTCGAACCTTTGCTTTCTGAAAGTACTCCGTCAATAAAAACATAAGTAATGAGCGTTCCGACGAGACTCCGTGCGGCGATTTCAATATTGTCGATGGTGACGCATGGAGACTGATTGGCCTTCATCAGTAGTTTTTCGACATTATTCAGACCACGCACAGGTACCGCATCACGAAAAAGCCGGGCAAGTTCCGGGAACTGTACCACTTCAGCCACGACCATTCGGGCCAGTTTCAGATAATCGACCTGCATAAAATGGTCCAGAAGATTCCTGGAGAAGAGTACAAGGGATTTTTCAACATCAGGAGGAGTTGAAAAATCCAGTTTTTTTAACATTTCTGAGCATGCATCGTCAGACAAAAGAAAAAGTTGATGTTCAATCACATCGAACAGTAAGTCCTCTTTACTTTCATAGTAGGAATAGATCGTTTGCTTGGAAACGCGAGCCTGTTCCCTGATTTCATCAATACTTGTTGCGGCAAAACCTTTTTCCAGAAAGAGCTTTTTGGCTGCCTGAAGAATCTGATTCTTCTTTTTTCGGGCTCTTGAAGATTGAGCATTCCGGTTCATAGCCTCACCCTTCTATCACATGACTTGATCGGAACTGTACCGTTCAGTTTGATTGTAACCCATTTCATTCCAGATAAACTGAGAATCAGAATTTGTTCCTTTTATTGTCATATTTTTATAAAAACCGTTTTCGCACCTGAAAATCCCCACAGGTGAAAAAAGAGAATCCTCTGATCAGAGGATTCTCCTTCTTTTGTACATTTTGTCACTTCAGCCTGCAATTTTCATCCTTACATCTGCCGACCGGAATGATGTTACGCCGGGTAGCAATCCAGTCATAGAGCCTGCTGCCCAGGCCCATTTTATTCAACAAATAGAGAACCGGCCAGGCTGGTAAGAGCAGCGGAACCCGTAATGTGATAGCCATAACGGCATCTATGCCTGAAAATATTTCCGATGTTTTCCCGCTAATGACATGCAGACGCTTTGCCAGATTCTTTCCATCTACAGCCAAATCCTTCAGATTTTCCTGATCTCTGAAGCCAATCAGCTTCAGTCTGCTTAACCAGTCCAGCTTTTCAAGATGATTTTTTATTCCCACACACAGAGGACACCAGTTATCATATAGAATGAGCAGTTTATCGGCCGTTTCATGATTCAACCTGATCCCTCCGTAAATCTTGTCAATAGATAATCACCGGCTCGTTCTGTTCAAGATTTTCATAGACGGTCTTCATGACAGCCGGCGGTGTGTTGACACATCCTCCGGAACCGTTATGAATATAGGCATCCTTCGCCCAGTTTTTGCGCCATCCGGCGTCATGGAATCCACATCCGCTCATGGTAAAAGGCGCCCAGTAAGAAACCTTAACTGAATAATTCGGATTCCCCGCCTCACTGCCCTCAAGTGTTGAGGGGGATTCTTTGTACATAATATACCATAATCCCTTTGGTGTATCCTCTCGGGTATCATGTCGTCCTGTCACCACGTGGGTTGTCAGCACCATTTTCCCGTTTTTATAAATCCAGATACGCTGATCTTCAATCGATACTTCGGCATACGTATACCCTATCCCGTTATTCTCAGTGGTATGATAACCAATTCCATAGGTGCTGTAGCCGACACCGTAGACATAATAGGCACGCAATGATTTTTCGCCTGACTCAAACGCCTTTTTCAGGCGGGCGCTCTCTTTGTCCACATCAATTGTCCATCCATAGGATTGCCCTTTAACTGTGATGTTCTTTCCTGAATGCGTCCGAAAGGGAAAGTTTTTATGCAACGTGGACTGGGAACGGTTGATTTCCCCAATCTTAGCACGTAAAGGCTCGGGATCAACTTTTACTTTTAAATCCTTCGTAACCGAAGCATTCCTGATCAGCGTCTTTGCAGGTAACGGGTATTTTTTATTCTGTACCTGATAAACCACAGTCCGCTGAAGTAATTCCTGTAACGACTTCATTTCCTTCTTAACGGTCGGGCTGTCTGCTGCAAGCGGCTGAAGATACACGGGTTCCAGATGGATATCACTGTGACTGGATTTTTTGTCAAAACTATCCAGCATTTTTTCGACATCAAACTGGTTGCCCTTTTTGCTTTTTGTGATGATCACCCGGCCGTTTACCAGTGAAGCCGCAGCATCCACCGGTGCCTGTCTTTTTTTATTCAGCGAGTTAAGTTTCGTCTCTGCCTGTTTTCTCAGCGTCTGAATCCGGTTCTGATCCGCTTTGGCAGGCAATACTGTAAAGTGATTTTCTTTCGAGGAAGGCCACCAGGTCTTTTGCTTATTCAGAAGCTTTTCTATCTCAGGCAAATCTTCAGATGAGAAGCCTGTTTCCGTATCAGCGCCATTGAAAATCCTCTCTTCGCCAATATAGATATCATTTTTCAGATGGACATTTTTTAGCTTATGAATCACATCATGCTTATTCAGTCCGCCGACCTGAATGCCGTTAATGCTGACATGTCTGTTAAAATGAGTGGACTGATAATAGGTCACCCCTGCAAGAATCAGTACCGCAGTAAGGACGGGAACTGCTATGAGTAAAACGGTTTTTCTTTTGATTTTTTCTCACCTCAGGTTCGGAATAACTATTAATCTACCCTGTCTATTACAAAAAGGTTTCACTGGTGTAACAATATGTCTACTTTAATCGTTTCCAGTTTTTTTAACAAGTCTGATAGATCAAGTTGTTTCATTATTGTTCACAGTCCCGACACAATTTAACGAAGGAAAACGAGATGCTGATGTCAAAGTATTAGTCTGTACCCCAAATGAACCTCGTTGTTTTATCTGCCCTTATGATTTTTGCTCATTCCCCAACGATCATTTCTGTTCATTTTCCAGAGCTTTAAAGCCGCCCCCCCTCCCCAAAAACAGTCACTGTCAAAAGGGGTTTTATTGATGCTGAACAAAGTTCGTCAACTGGTTCTTACAACGCAGCGCGGGTTCACACTGATCGAAATGATGGTTGTATTGATGATTATTTCCATACTTCTTCTGATCGCCGTTCCGCAAATGACAAAAACACAGGGGGTGGTTCAAAATAAGGGCACAGAAGCTACTGTTGAACTCGTTCAGGCACAGGTCGCTGCATACAAGATGGATCATGACGGGGCTCTGCCTCCGGACCTTGATACACTGATCACGGAAGGCTATCTTGACACCGTGACGACTCCGGACGGTGCGGCGTTAACGTATGATGCGACAACAGGTGATGTCCATGCCCCCGTATCAGACTAAAGGCTTTACAATACTGGAACTATTAATTGTTCTGTCTGTTATCAGCATTATTGCCCCCATCTCTTTTCTGGCATTGTCCCGAACCGCAGACGAACAGAATATGAAGCATTTTTCAGAGGAGCTGCGCGAGACGATAAGTGATGCACAGATGGATGCCATTTCTTCATCCACCATGATCAAAATTATTTTTAACACAGATCAGGATTATTTTTCCGTACTCAAAAATCGGAAAGAAACCAAAAAGCCGCTGCATCCACGGCTGTGGATGGCGAGTAATTTAAACAAAAAGACGATTTTTATCACCTCTCAGGGAACTTTTTCTCAATCAGGGACCTATGCTTTTTTTCTCGGAAATATTCGATACGAGCTGATCATTTATCTTGGACAGGGGAGATTCAGAATTGACAAAACAAGCTGAACGCGGTGTATTTTTTACAGAAGCAGCCCTGTCCATTTGTATCCTCACGATCGTCATCCTGATGCTCTTGCCGGTCATCCCTCATGTTTACAGAGAACGTCAGGTGATTCAGCAAAAAACAGAGGCACTGCAACTCCTCCGTTATCATCTCGTCAGATGGAAAGCCTCGCCTGAGTCCATTCCTGAGCCTGTTTCCAGCTATCCTTTTGACCTGAAATGGGAGAAAAAAACCGGGAAGGAAGCCATTCTTTCCGTCAGCTGGACTTATGACAACCGGCACTATCAGTTACGCAGTGAGGCAAGAAAATGAAAAAACAGGATGGATTCACACTCCTGTCGACATTATTAGGACTCAGCATATTCTCGGTCGTCCTCCTGCTCGTGACCTGTGCAGCAGGAATACTGGCCAGCCGTTTTCAGGATGATGTCGGCCTGAGAAAAGAAATCACTATTTTCCTTTCACAGACTGCACTGGAACTGCATCAATCAAATGCGATCAGCTGTTCAGATGGCAACAGGACGCTGATTCTTTTGAAAGATGATCAGGAAATCACGTACAAACTTGATTCAAAGGGTCGGCTGGTCCGGTCCGTTGACGACAGAGGGTATGAGATTGTCCTGCAAAGAATAAAAAGCGTGCGGTTCGACACCGATGGCAGATACCTGTTTATTCATCTGGTGGATCAGCAGCATCGATCTTATTTTCTGGTAGACAGTACTTATCTTGGTAAGGAGGCAGTTAACAATTCCCTTGACTAATCAGAACGGTTTTATTCTCCCGGTCACCTTGTTCGTTTCAACACTTCTGATCGCTTTCGTTTTTCACGCGATTTTTCTGATGGCAAGTGACCGAAATTTTTTTCAATCCTCTTACGCTCATTTTCAGATTCAGCAGTTAAGAGAAAATGCACTTGCCGAGATTGGGGAACGCGTACGCAGTACATCACTCCCTGAAAGCGGACATTTCAGCTATGATTCCGGTACTGTGACCTTCACAGCACTGAAAAGCAGTGAACAGGTTGCTGTCACCTTTACGGTTTACTCTGGACAGAATACGGAAACGGATCGGATGATTTACCGTCTTCCTGACGGCCAGCCTGTCACCTGGTTTGAGAAAACAAATCCATAATGCTTCTGAATGTATGAACACTTACAAAAATGGACACGCTGTATCCAGAAAAACTGATGAAAGGACTCTTTCGTTTTGAAACCCGAAGAGTATGTAAAGTTTCTTACGGAGCAGTTTGTCCGTTATATGGAGCGGCCGCGTGCCGAACGGAAGCAGACGAGACAGGAGCATCGAGAGCAGCGGCTCCCTGTCAGAAACCAGCTTTTTGGTCAGATTCCGAACGCGATCGAGAGTTATGTGGCCCGATTAAAACCATTTTTTTCAAAAAAGAGATAACAGAAAAATCCTGTCTGAAGATGACCAGACAGGATTTTTATTTATGATAGTAGGGACTTTAAAAAGGTTCAGAAAAACCAGGCTTATGACGACGGCAATTTGCCGGTTGGCCAGTTTTTCTTCATAGCATGATATATTCTGTAGTTCAGTACACTTTGGTATGTGTTTACCGTCGCAAGATGTCCCATCCAAATTTTCAGTGCTTCCTCATTCAGATGTTTCGTAATTAAAGAAAGAGGAAATTCCGATATCTTCTGACGAAAGAAAAAGTCCTTTCCTTCCAGAACATATACTTCAGAAAATCCACTCTTCTTTAACTGGTTTTCCCACTCCGTCGTTGTATACAAATCCGGAACACCATAAAAATCACATATCTTTCTTTTATCCTGTTCCGGAAGTTTCTGTTCCACAGTCATTTCAACAGCAAACAGCTGACCTCCTGAGCGCAGTACACGAAAATATTCCGGAAGTGACCGAGGCAAATGAGTAAATGCAGTAACAGATTCTGAGAATAGCCAGTCAAATGCCCTGTCCCTGAATGGCAGTGATTCTGCTGATCCATGTACCACGCGAAACGGGTTCAGAGACTGTTCGGATCTTTTTTTTGCGGCTTTCACCATCTGAGGATGGAGATCGATGCCAGTTACTGAAGCTTTTGTTTGATCTGCAAGATATTGAGCTGTTGCTCCGGTCCCGCAACCGATATCCAGAACGTCATCGACAGCCTGAATCGGCAGGGTCCGAATGATAGCTTCACTCAGGCTTCGTCCACCCGGATGCGCATGATCCACACCTAATTGAGCCAGAAAATCAATATATCGGTTCTTTCGTTCATTCACAGCACCATTCCCTCCATCCTGACCCTGCTCCTTAGTTGACAGGATATGATCGGACAGTATGGATGGTGAATGAAGGATAAAGTGCCTGCTCAGTATCAGGCTGTGTGCATCTGTTTTATTTTTGTTTTAGACAGCCATGCACCGCCAATGACTCCGGCATCATTCCCCAGTTTGGCAATATCGATTGAACAAGCTTCTGTAACCCTGGGCAAGGAATACTTATTGAAATAATTTCTGAGCGGAACAAGCAGTGTATCTCCTGCGTGGGAAACACCGCCGCCAATGACGATTTTTTCCGGATTAATCACGATGGATATTGCGCCAAGCGCATAACCCAGATAACGTATTGCTTTATCCGCTACGGCTGCGGAAAGCGGATCATCCTTTGCTGTACAGTTAAAGACATCTTCAGCGGATATGTCGCCTTTTTCTTCAAATATATCTCGAAGAATACTGTCGGAATCATTGTAGTCAAGAGCTTCCAGTGCAAGTCGCCGGATACCGGTAGCTGATGCGACCGTTTCAAGGCAACCCTTTTTCCCGCAATTACAGGGTGCACCGAATTTCGGAACGACGGTGATGTGGCCAATCTCACCTGCCATACCGCTGGCGCCATGAAGAATTTCACCGCCGCAGATAATTCCACCGCCTACACCGGTACCTAAGGTGACACAAATGATATCTTTCGCACCCCTTCCGGCTCCCTGCCACATTTCTCCCAAAGCGGCCATATTGGCATCATTATCTATAATGACAGGTAATCCCGTTGATTTCTCGAGTTCGTCCTTGAGTGGATAATTTTCCCACCCGATATTCACGGCTTTATAAATAAACCCGGTATCCATATTAATAAAACCCGGTGCACCCATACCTATTCCTCTTACCTGCTGCCGGTCATAATTCAGCTGGGCAAGTTTTTTCACAATGCTGGTGCTGATATCCCCCGTGATATGGCTGCCATTATCAATCGTGTTGGTCGGAATGGCCCATTTGTCAATCATTTTCCCATTATCATTAATTAATGCCATTTTGATTGTGGTACCGCCTAGATCCACACCAATATTAATCATTTCCACCATAATGATCTCCACCTTTAATATTTACCTCATTCTTCTATTTTTACTCATATAAGGTGATTTGCCAATGGTAAATCATTAACATTTTAAACAATCGTCCATTAGACCGGAGAGACCGGTCATGATTCCCCGCCCTTTAGAATATGCTCGTACTATAAGGAGGTCAGGCCTGTTGCGTCACTTTTTCCGGTTCACCCTTATCGCTGCATTTATCCTTCTCATTCCAGTCTTACTGATCTCCAGAACGGCCACGTTTCAGGATAGACCGGCCATTACCTATTTTCCTGCTACCGGCAGCATCACCTTCAACCAGGCCGAAACGCGGCTGAAGCAGGAAAACAACCGTGTGAACTGGAGCGTCGGATCGAGCGTTAATCGCCGCGTTTACCTGCTTCAGGATTTCTCTATATTGTACAAAAACAATCGATTGATTGCTATTATAAATCATTGGGAGAGAAACCGGATTTCGCTTTTTAAAAGCCGGTCGGTTAAAATCGACCCGGGTTTTTATGAAAGTCTGAGCATGCATCAGGCTGAGGTACACGAAGATGACTTGATTTACGGGAAAATAACACGATCCGCTGACAGGATCTATGCCGGACAAATCGGCGGCAAGCTCTATACCTTTAAACAGGCCCGGTCGAAACGGGAAATAAAGCTGAGGCAGAGTTATCATAATAAGATTAATAAAGAACAGTCTGATCTTCTGGCAGAGGCTGTAAAACAGTATGGGATCGCGCGCGAAAAATACCACGTCTTTCCGCTGTCCGAATTATTCTCAAAATCATCAGATGAAGTCTTTCCATCATCAGGTGAAGGGGCGCAGCGAATCAGTGGCCAATTGATGGAGGGGATTTATACAACAATGGTACGGGGAATTCAGACACCGGACGGCAGACTGCAGTCTCCGGTCGGAAGTTTGATGCCTCTTTTACTGATCGGACCGGATCACCTGCTTGTTGTCATTCAGACGTCTAATTATCAGATTGCACTTCTCAGACAACAATTTTAAATACAGAGAAGATGGGTCAGGTTTTCAGAAAATGTTGTTCTCTGACCTGTTTATACAGGTACCGACCTCCGAGCATGAACAGCACCATCTCAAAAAGAACTTTTCTTCTGCAGAAGATATAAACGACGATAATCAGAATTAAGAATTCAGGAAGCCACCCACTTTTTTTCATATAGAAACATCCTCTCAGCTGAATCATACCGGTTTAGTGTGCCACATACCGATTCCATTCATGCGCTCAGGGGATGATGACTTCCTTCTCTGTTATCAGCATGCCGACCCTCTGATCATGGGCTTCCACAGGGATACCGCTGCAGAGCTGACAGGATAAAAGTAAGGAGAGCGTTTCTCCGCAATAATCGCTGAGGAAGCGGTCATAGTAACCCCCACCGTATCCTATTCGATACCCTTTTCTGTCAAAAACAACACCGGGGACAACCGTCAGATCAATTTCTGATGGAAAGACCCGTTCAGATTTTTCGGGATCAGGTTCCATTAGGCCATAAAAACCCCGCTGCAACTGATCAAATGAACTCAGTCTGTAAAATTGAAGTATTTTGTGTTTTGAATCGCATTTGGGTACGACCACATGCTTATGTTCTTTCCATGCACGACGGATAATCGGACGCGTTTCCACTTCACGGCCCATGGAGAGCGTGAGTGCCACCGTTCCGGTCCGTTTCCACTGATCAGCCTGAAACAGGGATTCACGGATCTCCCGGCACTGGTCATCAAAAGATTGATCACTCATTAATTTCAGCTGGTTAAGCACGCGTTCACGCCATTGTTTTTTTGTCTTCAATAGGATCCTCCCGGTAAATTAAAGCCGCAAACCACCTTATGAAAGGCATTTGCGGCTTTCAAGTTCAGGAAACCTTATTTGGTTTCGCGATAAAGGACATACCTTCTCAGCTTTGGGCTGTATTTCTTTAATTCCAGACGTTCCGGATTCTTTTGTTTGTTCTTTGTTGTAATGTAATCACGATCGCCGGTTTCCGTATTTTCAAGAATGACTTTTACACGCATGCTTATATCCCTCCAATACTCATCTATATATCGATATAACAGAAACATACAATTCATATTACCAAATATCATGACGGGGTTCAACCCCCATGGCTTCTTCCATTTTCGCCATTATTTTCAATTTATTTTACATTCTTCTTTCTTTTTCCCTTATCTTCTTCCGCAGCAGACCAAGTTATGATATAAATGGTATGTTAGTGATTGATATTGGCCGGTAATCCGGCAATAGAAGTGTTATGCTTTAAAAAGTATTGGGGGGGTTTAAATGGGTTATGTTATCTTGATTCTGGTGATAGCCGGTCTGATCGCACTGGGCGTGTCCTATTTCAAACAGGACCGTGTGAAACAGGTAGAAGGTCAGCTGGAAGAAAACTCAATCACCATGATGCAGGAACTATATAAGGTCAAGAAAAAGATCCGTGTTCTCGAAGAGGAAGTCATGGTCGGAGACCGGAAAAATTTTAAAGGGTGAATGAATAAGTGACGAAAAACGGAATACGTGGATTCGCCGCCGGGATTCTCGTTGCAGCAGCTGTGTTTGCATTCTTTTACTACCTGATCTTTAATGAGGGTGAGTCTCAGTCCGCTAAAGTGGTCAAACAAACTCCTTTGACAGAAGCAACAGTTACCCAATACTTAACGAATCATCACCGTAAAGCGATAGATATTGATGCCTGGAACCAGTGGCAGGCAGATATGAAAACAGCAACATCAAAAAATAATCAGAGTGATAAGAATAATAACAGCAGCGATAAGAATTCAAAAGCGAAACCCGATGTTAAATCATATAAACTGAATATCAAAAGTGGTATGACGCCAGGCGACATATCAGGCAGTCTGGTCAGTGCCAAGGTTATTAATTCGGATAAGAAAAAAGCTCTTGACAAGTATCTCCAGGATAAGAAGCTGGAAAAATATGTTCAACTTGGCACATTTACTGTTTCCAGTGATATGTCGGTTGAAAAGATAGCTCAGGTTATTACGAAAAACCATCAGAATTAACAGGCAGCCGTACGGAAGAATTTCCGTACGGCTGTTATTTTTTTCCGTTAAATTTAAGAGGAAAGACGATTATTTCTTCTGCCCCTTCTGATCTGTGTAGTGATATAAATCGTCATAAGCTTTGATGACTTCAAGGGCGATCTGCTGGTTTTGCCGCCCGCTTCTTACTGAAGGGACAACGACAGAAACGGCAATCTGCGGATTGTCATAAGGTGCATAGGATACCAGCGTTTCGTTATAGAGACTCAGATCATTCTGGTCAATCTGAGCGGTCCCGGTCTTTGCAGCGATCTTGTATTTTTGAGTTCCCGGAGCTCCCAAGATCACGTTCCCGGTTCCACCCGTTCCATGGGTAACCAGATACAAACCATGCTGCACCCTTTCAAGGTCCCTTTTATTATTTCCAAGCGTGTTGAGAACACGCGGCTGATAGGTATAAACGGTTGGACCCGGCTGGTTTGGATCGCTTCCCGGTGCATGGACGGATTCGAGAAAATGCGTCTGCATCCTGTACCCGCCATTAGCTATTGTGGAGATATACTGTGCCATCTGGAGCGGCGTATACGTGTCATACTGTCCAATCGCAAATTGGTGAATCAGACCGGATTGCGGGGGCATGCCGCCATTATATCCTGTTCCTTCTGTCGGCAGGTCGATACCGGTTTTTACGCCGAGACCAAACTGGTTATACCCATTTCTTAAGTTATTTACAGCCTGGATAAAGCGCGGGGTTGTGGCATACGGCAGGTTGGCCTTATAACGACCTCCGGCTGGTGTGAGTGTGATCCCGGCCATGTTGGATACAATTTTCGCCATAAATACGTTGGAAGAAAACTGAAGGGCTGTTTCGGGCGTCAGAGCACCCAGGCCGCCTTTCTCCCAGGATGTAAATAATCTCTGCCCTGTTGATTCATCATATTCGATTGGCATATCGCGGAAGTGCTCGGGAACAGCATGATGCTGGAAGCCGGTCAGCTCCGTCGCCCCTTTAACCGCGGAACCCATAGCAAACTGGGCATTGATTGCTTCATTCGTTGCATCCGTGAATTTTCCGTTCTCAAACTTTTTACCGCCAATCGCCAGAACAGCGCCTGTTTTCGGGTTCAAGGCAACAGCGTAAGCACTGTTGTTCAGATTATTTCCAGGAAGAGACATCGCCGCTTTGATATTGGATTCCAGGATCTGATTCATTTTATCCTGAAGACGGATATCTATGGTCAGCCGGACATCATCTCCACGCTTTCCTTCCTTGATGGTCGGATTTCCGGTCGGAACGCCTTTCTTTGTGTTATAAGTCAGTTCCATCGGTATCCCGCGAAGATAAGACTCATATTGCTGTTCTAACTTGCTGATGCCCACCTTATCGTCCCGTCTGTAGCCGGCGGCAAGGTAGTTGTCAATCTTTTCCTGTGGGATGTCGCCAATCTTGCCAATGTATTTCGGTGCATTTTTCGTATTAACACGGGAAGAAACATCGGCCGTCTGTATCGTCCCGTTGAATTCATCAAGGTGATCCACAACATTGACATATTCCTTATCACTCACAGTCAGGCCTCTTTTGATGATGTGCGGGTTCAGATTGGACGCCTGATTAAATTCGTGCATAATAGCCATAACCTGCATATCTCTTTTTGAAAAATGGCTGATGTTCTTTTCCGGAACCCGGCTGAGCAGAAGTTTATAAGCCTGAGATGGCTTCTTTTCCAGATTATTCTGCTCTTCAGTACTTAAATATTGATTATAAGCTTTCCGCAAATCAGGATATTTGTTCAAAATGTAGAATTCTCGTTTATCCCGGTCAGATACTCTTTCCATTGCATCGCTATCCATTGTAATCAGTCGGGATAACTTTTTGGCAATTTGCAGGCTCTCTGCGCCGCTGATCCCCAGATTTCGGATATAAACAATCGCCAGCTCTGCTTTGTTGTCTGCCAGAATGGTTCCATTCGTATCCATGATTTTTCCGCGTGCGGAGTCAATACGGGCTGTCTGAGTATCACTCGCATGCAACATTTTATTATAATGTTCCCCATTTACGATCTGGACGTAGCCCAGACGCAGAATCAGACCGGAAAAAGCAAGAAATACGGTTAGAAAAATAATATTGAGTCTGAGAGGCAGATTGTTTTTTGTCCCCTTGTTTTTTACTGTCTGATTGGTCAAAACCGTGTCCTCCTGTACCTGTTTGACAGCCGATTAGCCTAACTCTAGCTGATATAAATATTCGAAGTCCGTTTTGTTTTTTTTTCCATTGAAATCAGTTGAAATGATTAAAAATATGAAAATAAGCCACGTGATAATCAGATGCTTTTATTTCATCTCATGAATTCATTTTACGTTCGTCTCCTGTCCCTGTCAAAGTATTTCAGAACCCGTCAGGAACAAATATAATCCCCTGAAAATGGCGACCGAGTATATCCGGGCGTACCAAAAAAGCGAAATGCCTGTTGGCACTCCGCTTTTTATCGTCCGACTGGCTGACTCATTTTACGCTGATCTGAGGAACCGGATCTTTGCCCAGAAATGAACTAAAGAACCACAGTTCTTTATCTACCTTACCCTTAATTGCAATCAGCATATCGTTCGTTACATCGTCACCCTCTTTATCTGACAGAGAGATGCCTTCAACGAGTTCGTTTCTCAGGGTTTCAAGATCATCGACCACAGCCTGAACCATTTCGTTTTCAGACAACGGCTTTGTGTATGGCTCTTCCTTTATCGTCGCATGTTCAAGGAATTCTCGAAGTGTCGAATAGGGCCGGCCGTTAATTTGCAGGAGACGTTCGGCAATATCGTCAAGAATCAACGTCACCTGATTATACAATTCTTCAAATTTTTCATGAAGTGCAAAAAAGTTGTGTCCTTTAACATACCAATGAAATTGATGGATTTTTGTGTAAAACAGTCCATAATTAGCGACCTGCTGATTCAAAAATGTTTTCGTTGTTTTACTTTGTGTTATGGTCAAGTGTACCACTCCTTGTTATTTATATTATAATAATTATTATTTAACAATAATTATAATAATATAAATCCCGGGCCTTGTCCACTATAAAGTCTCTATTTGTGAGGGGATTTCATTTTAAAAAACCGATGGCTGAACACGATTCTGAAGGATCAATAAAGCAGCTCCTTCTGAGCCTTTCGAATACAACGGGGTACACGGATTGAAAGACAAACTGACAATGTTTCTCTGCCTCCCGATCGCTTAAATGACTGCAGGAAAACCACGCAATATTCTTTACGGACACAACTAAAAACATAAAGCATGTAATTTAAGAGGAAGAGGGATTCTGCCCTGTTGAGAAAGCATAAGAAGATCCCATATAAATCTTCAGACATTTAATTTCAATTCCTTCGCCTTAGCAGTCTACTCCGCAAAAAAGTCAACTTGTACTATTCCCAAATAGGCTTTTTCCTTCATTCATCTGTCCCTTCCACTTCGCCCTTGATATCATATAATGCATTATCACGTGATAAGGAGGTGTCGCTCATGAGTGATGGTGGATACGGTGGCTACGGCGGTTTCGATCATTCTAAGGGGTTTGCCCTGATTGTTGTCCTGTTCATTCTGCTGATCATTGTTGGTACAGCATTCTGCTATTAATAATGGAACCGCTTAGCAGCCAGAAATCCATTCAGCACCTTCTTTCATAAGGGCACCTAGCACCCGGGTGTCCTTTTAAGCATTCAATTCAACTCATTTTTGTTCTAGATCCAATTCCTATGAATATAAATTACTGTTTCAAAATTCTTTTGTATTCAAAGGAGTCTAATTAATGGAAATCCCTGTTACTGGTCTCATGTTCCATTCTGATGATTCAGATCCGCTTCATTCCCATCGGCTTTTCATTACGAGTTGGGACAGCGTGCCTGTGCATAGCCATCAATTCAGGGGCATTACCTCTTTTGATTTAGGGCACAGACATCAATATGCCGGAACGACTGAACCCGCTCCGACTGGTGTCCCGCATAATCATCGATATTTCACTGTGACTTCTGTTGATGATGGACACAGACATCAAATATCCGGTGTTACAGGGCCTGCAATTCCGCTTCCAGATGTAGGACACTATCACGAATTTAGAGGAACGACCTCGGTAAATGGTGCTAATCCTCACACTCACCAATACTCTGGTCAAACAAGCACATAAACACCTAAGCCCATTCCTCTCATCGTTGAAATAACAAGTTTCCTGGAGGTTACGAATTATGAAATCTTGTGCAAAATTGGCGCAAAATAATTTGATTTTCTTTTATATCCCTGAAAAGCAAAAATGCTCAAAATCATTGATTTAACAATGATTTTGAGCATTTAAGAATAGGAACTGATACACTATAAGCGGAGGAAGAGGGATTCGAACCCCCGCGAGCCGTGAAGCCCCTGTCGGTTTTCAAGACCGATCCCTTCAGCCAACTTGGGTATTCCTCCAAAGAATGGTGGACCCTGTAGGACTCGAACCTACAACCGGACGGTTATGGGCCGTCAGCTCTAACCAATTGAGCTAAGGGTCCACGGGCGGTTAGTGGGGATCGAACCCACGCGTGCCGGAACCACAATCCGGTGTGTTAACCACTTCACCATAACCGCCATAACATACACAAAAAAATAGCGGCGGGGGGATCGAACCCTCGACCTCACGGGTATGAACCGTACGCTCTAGCCAGCTGAGCTACACCGCCATGGCTCCACAGGCAGGGTTCGAACCTGCGACCAATCGGTTAACAGCCGATTGCTCTACCGCTGAGCTACTGTGGAACAAAATCAGAACAAGAATTAATTTAACATAAGCAGCAACGCCTGTCAATATGCATTTTCGGACATCACAGCTTTTCCAACGACAAGATGTAATATATCATATCTGAAAGAAAATAACAATGTAAAATAGATCCCCAATCTGGAAAAAATAACAAAAACCTCATTCAGTCTTTGTCGATGACAATCCTCGTTCCATCGACAGATACGACTTTAACCGCCACATGCTGATCAAGATAAACGCCATCTGTAATCGCACTGTAATTTTTCCCGTCTATCTTCACCGTTCCAACGGGATGAAAAGGCGTCAGTGTGATCCCTTTCTTACCAACGAGCTCATTATAGTCTTCATTAATTGAATTATACCCTTTATCGCTGGACAGCTTTTCATGCAGTTGCAGTTTGTCAAGATAGTCTCGCTGCGGAATCCACTTTCTGAACAGTAACGATGCAAAGGAACCAATAATAAACGCGATACCAACCAGCATGCCGTAAAGCAGAGACGGTGCAGGCAGCGCTACTCCAAGGATCATCAGAATGAATCCCAGTATACCGATAATACCGGTTGTAAACAGCTTACCGTCAATAATGATCAGCAGAAGTCCGCCAATAAGCAGCAGAACAATCCATATCGAAGCCTGATCAGTCAGAAAATAATGGAAGTAATAAATAAAAAGCAAGCTCCCCAGAATAGCAAGAATCCCTTTTCCCTTAACGAGAAGTTCGGCAAAAAGTAAACATGCAGCAAGCAGGATCACAAAGAATCCGCCTGCAGGATAGGATAAATAGTCCAAAGTCAGCACTCCTCTCTGTCTGAGGCCCCCGTACTCATGCGAAAGAGACACCCCTATCTTATTAAAACATACGGGAAGCCGGCAGGAAAGATACAACAATATTTTTTTAGCCGGGCAGCATAAATGGACTGCCTGTCGCATACATATGTTTCAAGGAGATGATTGATATGAGGAGGCGTATTTTTACCATTCTCTTTCTTATTGCCTGCTGGACAAGTTATACGGATCTGACCTCCGGATCACTTCCCGGTGGGCAGCAGGTCAGAGAAAATGCCGGATCAACCCGGCAGACGGCGATTCCTTATAAGAATATAATGGTTACACCCGGCGACACCCTTCTCTCTGTGATTGAACGGGTTAACCAGAGTGTACCTGACATCTCGCAGGTGATGCAGGACTTTACCAGGCTGAACCCTTCAGTCGATCCTAACCATCTGCAAATTGGCAGAACCTATGCTTTTCCTGTCTATGATCAAAAACACTGAATAACCATTCACAGCATTTCACAGCAAATCATGATATACTGGATTTGTCTGGATCTTTTGCAGATAATTCATTTTCACTCATAAAAGGGGCGAATGTTTCGTGTCTGAAATGACGCATCGCACAAAAACCAGAAAAGTAAAAGTTGGAAATTTAATCATTGGCGGATCCAATGAAGTCATTATACAAAGCATGACAACAACCAAAACACGTGATGTGGAAGCGACGGTTGCACAAATTCACCGTCTTGAAAATGCGGGTTGCCAGCTGGTTCGCGTGGCGTGCCCGACTATGGAGGACGCACTCGCAATCCCTGATATAAAAAAACAGATTCACATTCCTCTGGTTGTGGATATCCACTTTAATTACAAACTGGCACTAAAAGCAATTGAAGGCGGTGCCGACAAAATTCGTATCAACCCCGGAAATATCGGCAAAAGAGAAAATGTCGAAGCCGTCGTCCGTGCCGCAAAAGCCAAACATATCCCGATCCGGATTGGTGTCAATGCAGGCTCTCTTGAGCGACATATTCTGGAAAAATACGGCTATCCGACAGCTGACGGGATGGTTGAAAGCGCGCTGCATCACATCAAAATTCTTGAAGATCTCGACTTTCATGACATTGTGGTTTCGCTGAAAGCCTCCAATATCAATCTGGCTGTTGAAGCGTATGAAAAAGCAGCACGTGCTTTTGATTACCCTCTTCACCTTGGGATTACAGAATCCGGCACTAAATTTTCAGGCAGTATTAAGAGCGCAGCCGGACTCGGTATCCTTCTGCATGAAGGCATTGGCAATACGATCCGTATCTCTCTTTCTGCTGATCCTGTTGAAGAGGTAAGGGTCTGCCGCGAATTACTTAAAGCGTTCGGTCTGACAAATGCAGCGACCCTGGTCTCGTGTCCGACCTGCGGACGTATTCAGATTGATCTGATTAAGATTGCCAATCAAGTTGAGGAATACATTGATCATATCCATGTACCCATTAAAGTATCTGTCCTTGGCTGCGCTGTTAACGGACCAGGTGAGGCACGTGAAGCAGATATCGGCATTGCCGGGGGGCATGGGGAGGGCCTGCTTTTCCGTCACGGAAAAATCATCAGAAAAGTCCCTGAAGACCGGATGGTGGATGAACTGAAGATTGAAATAGACAAACTGGCCGCTGAATATGAGGCAAAGAAAAAAGCTGAGCAGGAAAAAATGAATGTCTGACCGATTCCTTGCTGAAAGACCCGGAGCTCCGAGATGCTCCGGGTCTTACTTTGAAATATAAATTGGATAGAAGTCTTATTCTGTAACCCAGGTTGAAATTTCATCTACAGATTTACGCTTCGGAGCCTTCGGTGTAAGTCCGGGCTCCGGATATCCGACATAAAGATACCCCAGAACCAGCCCCCCTTCTGAAACACCAAAGGACTGTTTCATGAGATCTGTATATGACGGATCACCTGTACGCCAGATGGCTCCCAGTCCAAGTGCATGCGCTGTCAGCCACATATTTTCGACGGCACAGGCCGTTGCTGCGATTTCCTCAACTTTTTTGACTTTTGGCTGATCGCTCGGTTCAATTGAAATCACGATCACGACAGGAGATCGCTTTGCCTTGGCAATGCCCTTTTTCATCGCTGTATCCAGAGCTGCCTGATCAGGGTTCTCAAGTTTCTGCTGGTTAAGGGTCCCGTATACCTTTCCCAGTTTATTACGTCCCTCCCCTGTCAGCACTGTAAAATGCCAGGGTTCTGTATTAAAATGATTGGGTGCGCGACGGGCGGCATCCAGCATTTTTTCAATAAGTTCTTTCGGAGGCTGTTGTTCGGTCACTTTTCGAACAGATCTCCTCGTTTTAATCACTTCTAGCGCATCCATGTATATCATTCCTTCTTCACAATATTGTCACACTTTAATTTTATCACAGTGACTTTTTGTTCTGAAGAAAAATGCCTGTACAAAAAGGCGCTTTGACTGAACAAAGCACCTTTTTGCCAAAATGTCACCAGAATAACGGTGACAGTAATTGAATCAGAACGGCAACGATCCCGATTCCGATCGCCCAGCCACCAAGTGTGCGGGCGCCCTGACGATACGCTACATAGCCGATAATGATACCGGCAATCCCCAGTACGATCGGTAGAAAGAAAAGCGCGCACGCAGAAATGATCAGTGCGAGCCAGCCGATTCCTGTCCCGCCTTCCAGTGACCGGCGTCCTTCAGAATGCAGCGGCTTATCATCTCTGTTTCGTCTCGCGGCTTCCGGATCGTATTGATCGGCTGCCAGTTCCTTTGCATATTCCTCATTATTGTAAGCATTCCGCTTATCATATAATGATTCTTCATCATGATCCCGTCCAGCCATAGTGACCCCTCGCTTTCTTTTTAGGATCACCTATAGTGTGACTCAGATCTTCACTTTTAATGATGCATTTATTGGAAATGAAAATGTAAACACTAATCAGCAAATGGCAGACTGAAGCTTGCAGTCGTTCCTTTTCCCGGCATACTGCTGAGGCAAAAGCTGCCATGATGCTCTGTGATAATCTTTTTACATAGAGACAAGCCAACGCCTGTCCCGTTTTCTTTCGTGGAGAAGAAGGGGCGCCCAACCTGTTTCAGAAGATGATTTTCAATACCCGGGCCATTATCGGTCAATGAGATTCTATACCCACTGTCTTCAACCGAACCACGGAAAAAAATCTTTTTTTCTGTCCCTTCTTTTCCCTCTACGGCCTCCAGGGCGTTTCTCAGCATATTCAGAATGACTTGCTTAATCATTGATAAATCAACATTGCATACGTTTACAGAAAAGGCAATATCATAATCGAATGTCACCTTTTTAACCAGGCATTCCGATGAAATGAACGCAATGAGAGCCATGCAGAGTTTGTCCGGAAGCATTTTTTTCATATTTATTTTTTTCCGGGTCAGTTTCAGAAAATTATCCAGAATGCCATACATCCTGTCAATTTCCGATAAGATCGTACGGTTATATTTATCAAATTCCTGTGTATACGTGGACAATTGGACAAAACCCTTGATAACAGTCAGCGGATTCCTCAGCTCATGAGCAAATTCTGCTGCAGCCCTTTTCAATGGATCAGTTCTGTAACCGGCAAGATAAATTTTCCCGTTTTTGAAGAAGCCGTTGTAATAAATACCCATGTCCCTGTCGTTCATACGGTCATGGAGCAAGGCTGAAACAATATCAGGCTCTTTCTGGATCGCATTCAGAAAGGCTTTTGCTTCAATCACCGCGTCTTTGGTAAAAAAATCATAAAAGGAATGTCCAAACTGTCTGACCATAATGTCACCATTCTGATTGCAGTCGATAATCCTGCCATCGGGAGCAAGGCAGAAGCGTATTTCCAGAGACAGCTGATTTTCAAACAGGTCTTTTTCAGAAACGGTTAAAAAGGATTCATGATAGATGATGGTTATCACTCCTCTTTTACTTAATGCCTGATTTCAAGCGCTCCCCGTATGTTGATCACTGTTCTATATTTTTAAGTGACCCTTTTTCTTGTTTACACTAATTATACTTGATCGGCGACAAATGACATAGAAAAACACACGAATATTGTTCGACACGATTTGACATTCTGCCCATTTTTAGATTTCCTGTATCTTTTTTAATCCGCTCTCATAGGTTAAACAGAAGCGACGATATACACGCAAGCAGGAGGGAGCCTTATTGAATCCCCTTATTCAGGCCATCATTAATAAGAGAGTCAACTCAGTCACTGCAGA
This sequence comes from Sporolactobacillus sp. Y61, assembly GCF_040529185.1. Taxonomy (NCBI): domain Bacteria; kingdom Bacillati; phylum Bacillota; class Bacilli; order Caryophanales; family Sporolactobacillaceae; genus Sporolactobacillus; species Sporolactobacillus sp. Y61. Next base: position 2,678,908 of record NZ_CP159510.1, read on the forward strand.
TGAACTGTTTCAGCAAGCCAGACAATACCAGATTCCGGTTTCAAAAAATCAGGCGAAAAGAATAGCATCACGCGTGCAAGGGAAGAATCTCGACCTGTTTCACCCGAACGGTCAGCTCGCTCTACGCAGAATTCTTGACGATGAAATTGGCCCTGACCTGGCTGAAAAACTGCAGCAGCAATTCAATAAAATCATCGATCAATTTCATTGAAAAAAAGCCAAAAAAACAGATCAGTTTTCGCGCTGATCTGTTTTTGATTTCCCGGTCTATTGAGCCATAATATCATCCAGAAGATGGCTGTTAAATTTCTCCTGCTTCAACATGGCAATTTCAAATTTATATGGTGGTTTTTTATTCTTTCTGTCCTCACCGACATAAGGCGTTTCAAGTATTTTAGGCAGATGGGAAAGCTGCGGGTGGTGAACAATAGCATTCAAAGCATCAAAACCGATACAGCCCAGTCCAATATTCGCGTGCCTGTCCTTATGTGATCCCTGAGGATTTTTACTGTCATTAACATGAACCACTTTCATCCGGTCAAGGCCGATAACCTTGTCAAAAGTATTTAATACATCATCAAAATCATCCTTAACAGGATAACCGGCATCACTGGTATGGCAGGTATCGAAGCAGATCGACAGTTTCTCATTCAGATGAACACCATCGATAATCTGTGCCAGCTGCTCAAACCGGTACCCGCATTCACTGCCCTTCCCGGCCATGGTTTCCAGGGCAATCTGTACCGTGTCCCGGGCTTCGAGCACCTCGTTTAAACCCTCGATAATTTTTTTCAGGCCGGTATTGACTCCGGCTCCGACATGCGCACCCGGATGCAGCACGATCTGTCTGGCCCCAATCGCTTCTGCCCTGTCAATTTCCTTTCTTAAAAAAGACACACCCAGGGCAAAGGTTTCCGGCTTTACTGTATTCGCAATATTTATAATATACGGCGCATGAACGACAACTTCCTCAATATGATGCTTTTTCATATGTTCGCGTCCGGCTTCGATATTCAGTTTTTCTACAGGTTTCCTGGCTGTATTCTGTGGCGCGCCAGTATAAATCATCATGACGGTTTCATCAAAAGCAGCAGCTTCCTCACTGGCGCCGAGAAGCATTTTTTTACCCGACATATGTACATGTGAACCAATCTTCAGCACATCCGTCCCCCCTCTTCTTAACATCAACATTCTAACATATTCTGACTGTTTTCTCCCCACAGAACGTTTGAGGTATTCACCTGACAGGGAAGAATACATACACTGATATCAGTAGCAATGGGTAAAATACTGCCGGCGGAAAAGCACAGGCGTCGCCGGAGGTTACGTCTTCTAAATCTTTCCCCCCGTAAAATTTTATGCTTACTTAAAGTACAAAAAAACAAAGGAAGGGATGATTATGCCCCCATTCGGTCAAGATCCGTTTCAGCAAATGTTTCCACAGCATCAGACTCCGCCCTTCCCTCAACCGTCGCAACGGGGATTCCCTCCTCTGTTTCCGGGTTCACCTTTTCCGCCTCCTTCACCGCCGCCTGCTGTACCGCCTCAGACACCAGGTGGTCTGGCCAGCATGGTATCTTCTCTGCTGTCATCCGGAGCAGGTCAGAATGGCGGTGGTTTAAACCTGACAGGTATGCTGATGAATGCACAGAAAGCGATTCAGACCGCCCAGACCGTCCTGCCCATGATTCAGCAATTCGGACCGATGATTAAAAGCGCGCCGACCATACTGAGCATTTTAAAAACCCTGCAGTCCTCAGATGAGAGCAGCCAGGAAAAGTCATCCGTTCAGGAGCGCGAACCTGAGCGTGCCAAAATGGATGCTGTGCCGGAAAAAAGGGAAACGGATAGCCTTAGCGCTCATGCTGCAACGGATTCTGACAATAAAGCTGTGACAGACAGTCGGTCCGACCGCAGGGTAAAAAAAGCGAAAAATCGACAAGGGACACAACAGGTGACAAAACCGTCAAAACCCCGCCTGTACGTCTGAGAGACCCGGAAGCCTTCGTTGTGTTATGATCACTTGTCCCCTATAATAAAGATTAGTGCAGAATGCTTACTGCAGAACGGAGAGGACACACAATGAAAGTAATCAGAGTCTCGCCGCGGGGCTACTGTTATGGTGTGGTAGACGCACTTGTTATTGCCAGAAAAGCTGCGATGAATAAGGACTTACCGCGTCCCATATATATATTAGGCATGATTGTTCATAACCAACACGTGACTGATGCGTTTGATAAAGAAGGCATTATCACATTGGACGCGCGCGGGGAAAAGCGTATCGATCTTCTTAAGGAAATTGATCATGGTACCGTCATATTTACAGCGCACGGCGTCTCTCCTGAAGTACGAAAAACAGCAGAACAAAAAGGCTTGACAACAATAGATGCCACTTGTCCGGACGTGACAAAAACACATACGTTGATTGAAAAGAAGAAAGAGGAAGGGTATCATGTCATTTATATTGGCAAAAAGGGACATCCTGAGCCGGAAGGTGCTGTCGGCGTAGCACCCGACAAAGTACATCTTGTGGAAACAGCCGATGATGTCGATCGATTGCATCTTGATGCGGAAAAAATCATCATTACCAATCAGACAACCATGAGCCAGTGGGATGTTCAGGAGATCATGAACTACATCAGGGACAAATATCCTCAGGCTGAATCCTGTAATGAAATTTGTCGTGCGACACAAACCCGTCAGGAGGCCGTTGCCAGGCAGGCGAAAGAAGCTGATCTGCTGATTGTTGTCGGTGATCCGCGTAGCAACAACTCGAACAGGCTTGCTCAGGTATCCCGAGAAATTGCGCATACGCCGGCCCATAGAATTGCTGATCTTTCCGAGCTCCAACGCTCCTGGCTGGAGCATGTACATACAGTAGCAGTCACAGCAGGGGCTTCCACGCCTACTCAGCTGACTAAAGAGGTTATTTTATTTCTTGACCAGTATGATCCTGATAACCCGGAAACCTGGTCTACTGAAAGCAAGGCATCAAAAAACAGGGACATCCTGCCTAAGGTAAAGTTCAACCATATCCACCGCAGGCGCAGGATGGGAAAATCTAAATCCGTCTGATAAATCAGCAAAAAGGGCATCCGCCACAAAGCGGATGCCCTTCATTAATCTCCTGACGGAATATTTACGACTCTCCGTCAGGATGAAGAAAAACTGACCGACTGCAGGTCGCAGGGGACGGTTTTCTGAACCTTTCTTCATAAAAATGGAATATAAAGGGATCAAAAGAAACGGAAGGGATTCGTTCGTGCATCTGAGACAATCACTTCCGTGTCGCACCCTTCCTCTTTGATCACTTTTTGTAAATAGTGTTGAACGCCTTTTTTCATCACGGATTCAATATGATGTCCCGCATCGATGACTTTCAGACCGGCCAGCAGGGCATCGTGTGCGGTATGGTAATAAATATCACCGCTGATCAGAACATCCGCCCCGCGATATCTGGCATAAGGGATCAGACTGTTCCCGTCGCCGCCGCATACCGCAATTTTTCTGACCTTATCCTTCAAGTTTCCGACGGCGCGCAACCCGTCTACACCCAGTTTTTGTTTCACTTCACGGCAGTAGTCCCCGAAGACTGCCGGTTCCTCAAGTTCTCCTATTCTTCCGAGTCCATAAGTCACCCCTTCATTTTTCAGGGGATAGACGTCGTAAGCCACTTCTTCATAAGGATGCACCTTCAGCATTCGGCTGATGACCTTTTTCAGCAGATGTTCAGGCACAATAGTCTCAATTCTACCTTCATCAGCATAAGCCAGCTTCCCATGGGCACCAATATAGGGGTGCGTTCCTTCTTCCGGCAGAAAGGTGCCCTTTCCTCTCGCAGTGAACGTGCAGTGGCTGTACCTGCCAATGGCGCCGGCGCCGGCATCTCCAATAGCCTTTCTAACCGTTTGTATATGACTTTCCGGTACATACACCGTGAGTTTATAGAGTGGCTCACTTTGGGTCGGTTTAAGAATCTGTGTCCGGCGGAGGCCAAGCTGCTTCGCCAGCATATCATTTACCCCGCCCTCAGCGATATCCAGATTGGTATGTGCCGCATATACGGCGACATCATGCTTCACGCACTTCGTGACAATTTTCCCTTGTCCGGCATCTGATCGCACATTTTTTAATGGGTGAAAAATGACCGGATGATGGGCAATGATCAAATCCACATGTTTGTCGGCAGCTTCCTGCGCGACATTTTCCAGAACATCAAGCGTCACCATAACCTTTTTGATGTCTTTGTTCAACGTCCCGATCAGAAGTCCGATTTTATCATTTTCAAAGGCTAGTGATTCAGGTACCCACTCCTCAAAACGCTGAATAAGACGCTGGCCTGAAATCCATTGGATCATATGCATCCTCCTCCTGACATCACAGTAATCGCTGCGATTTGAACTGAACTTGGTGCTACTGTTTCTCCTTTATCGTTTTAAAATACCTTCGCAGGCAGTTCTGAATCATCTTCATTTCTTTAACACACTGCCTTTTTTTCATTAGAATGGATGGCGACGGCTTCTGAACGGAATGATCTATTGCACTTAGAATCTGATGCAGTTTCTTTTCTCTCTTCAGCCATTTTTTTATAAAAACAGGCGATTGTTTCTTTGATAAAACCGGACCCATGATACATTCGGATTCACTTAATTCTGTACATCCGGTCACGGCGTATTTCGCGAGAATGATTTCATAGAAATGTGACCCTTCTTCAACAATATGCTCATCGAGGACGGCCCAGTGATGAGCGGCCAGCCACGAACGACATAACGGCTCCCGGATATTCGGCTGCAGAATTAAAGTCGTTTGTTCGTTCAGCCTGTCCCTTCCCCTCTGCAGAATATCCGTTATTAATTCCCCTCCCATCCCGGCGATGACAATACAATCCGCTTCACCGGGAGCAAGAACAGAAAGTCCGTCACCCAGTCGTACACACACCATCTCGTCCAGTCCCCGGTTTCGTACACCTTCTTCAGACCGCCTGAAAGGCCCGACACGAACTTCACCTGCAATTGCCCGAATTGTACGACCATCCTCAACTGCTTTGCAGGCAAGAAGCGCATGATCAGACCCGATATCCGCCAGTACGCAACTATCGGGGATAAAATTCAAAATAGCACACAATCGCTCAGATAAATGGATGTCCTTCATTTTTCACTTTCCTTATATGTGTTCAGTCAATTCCCTGTTATCGTAACACATTGAACAAAAATCTGCCGAGTGGCAGGTCACAGGCACGCCGAAGTTTTTCTGACTTTTTTTCTATAAAAGATTTATTTTATCCTGAAATATCAAAAGAAATGCCCGAGCGCCGCCAGGTATTTTTTGTTGATAACGTTTTCATTTTCATTTAAAATAAAGGCAGGATCTTAAAATGATCCTGCTGAATGATCTGAGCCTTCTTTACCTGTTCATTCAATGACAGGTCTAATGATGATCACACATCACAAAGCTATGCTGAAAAGAAATCCCGCTCCTTTTTGGGAGCGGGCGTGTGACATGTCTGTCAATCCAGAAAATCTTTCAGCTGTTTACTCCGGCTCGGGTGACGAAGTTTACGCAAAGCCTTTGCCTCAATCTGTCTGATCCGTTCTCTTGTTACTCCGAAGACTTTTCCGACCTCTTCCAGTGTCCGAGTACGTCCGTCATCAAGTCCGAAGCGAAGTCTGAGCACATTTTCCTCGCGGTCGGTGAGTGTGTCCAGCACATCTTCGAGCTGCTCCTTAAGAAGCTCATAGGCAGCTGCATCAGACGGCGCTTTGGCATCATGGTCCTCAATGAAGTCGCCGAGGTGCGAGTCGTCCTCTTCGCCGATTGGCGTTTCAAGAGAAACGGGTTCCTGTGCAATCTTCAGAATTTCTCTGACCTTTTCGGGAGATAAATTCATTTCTTTTCCGATCTCTTCAGGAGTGGGTTCTCTGCCCAGATCCTGAAGCTGCTGCCTTTGGACACGAATCAGCTTATTGATCGTTTCAACCATATGAACCGGAATACGGATTGTTCTCGCCTGATCGGCAATGGCCCGGGTGATGGCCTGGCGGATCCACCATGTCGCATAGGTGCTGAATTTAAATCCTTTAGTGTAGTCGAATTTTTCGACCGCCTTAATCAAGCCCATATTCCCTTCCTGAATCAGGTCGAGAAACAGCATGCCACGCCCCACGTATCTTTTAGCGATACTTACAACAAGACGCAGGTTGGCTTCTGCCAGACGTCTCTTGGCTTCTTCATCTCCGGCTTGTATTCGTTTGGCCAGTGCAATCTCCTCGTCTGCAGACAGCAGATCAACACGCCCGATTTCTTTCAGGTACATTCTGACCGGGTCATTGATTTTCACGCCTGGTGGTACACTCAGATCGTTTAAATCGAATGCTTCTTCTTTGTTATTTTTATCAGAATCGGATTCTTCGGATTCATCCGAGACATCAACGCCCTGATCGGCAAGCATCTCGTAAAATTCATCCATTTGTTCCGGTTCCTGATCAAATGGCGCAAGACGGTTTGCAATTTCCTGATAGGTCAGGTGACCCCGTTTCTTTCCTAATTCAAGAAGCCGTTCTTTTTCCTGATCTGCGGTCAGTTCCGGTTCCGCCTTACTCGTTTTGCCGGCCATTTGATCCCCTCCTTCCGACGCTTACTCAGCGAAATTTGTATCCAGTTGTTTCTTCATATCGATGATCCGGGACAAAATCTGTGCAGCCTCTGAATATCGGCCACTTTGCTCTGCCTGTTTTCTCTTCTCTTCCAGCTCCGAGATCATCGATGATTTTGAATGCCTGATGACTTGATGGATACAGTCCGATATCTCCTGTTCCTCCGCCTGGGGACTCATAGAAATCATGGATAATTCCACCGCTCTCTTTTGAAGTAAAGGATCCTCAATTTGCTGGATAAAAAGGCCTTCGTCAGGTGGATTCCCGTCATCATAATAGGCATACAGACCGGCGGCCAGTGCCTGGTCGATTTCCGAGTGAAACAGCCCCCCCACCGATTTCCTGACACGTTCCGTTATCTCCCTGCTTCTCATCATTCTTGCGAGCAGTCTTCGCTCTGCCATTTCGTAGGCGGGGGCAATCCGGTTGTCCCGGTTGATCGGTGTGGTTTCTGCTGCATGTTTCTCGCCCTTTTCACGTTTTTTGGCCGCATAATACATCTGCGTTTCCTGCCTTTTCAGGGCGTCAAGAGAAATCGAAAATTCCTCAGAGAGAAGTCTCAGGTAATGATCACGTTCCACCGCTCTGTTTAACGCAGTGATTTCACCCAATACATCTTCGATATAAAGCAGTCGATCTCCTTCATCACTGAGATTCCTTTTTCTGCGGAAGTAATCCATCTTGAATGTCATCAACGTCTGGCTTGCCCCTATTACATCCCTCTTAAAACGTTCGCCGCCAAACTTGCAAATGTAGTCATCGGGGTCCAATCCTTCAGGCATCTTAGCGATTTTAACAATTTTACCGTTTCCCTTCAACATGTTTGAAGCACGAAAACTTGCTTCAATCCCTGCCGTATCCGAGTCGTAGCAGATAATAATCGTATCGGCCACCCTTGTAAGTATGGCTGCCTGTTCCTCTGTCAGTGAGGTGCCCATAGAGGCAACGCTGTTTTGGATGCCTGCCTGATGCGCCCGCACAACATCCACATAGCCTTCAAGAAGGACGACCTGATTACTTTTCCTGATGTGCTGCCGGGCAATATGATAACCATACAGGATTCGTCCCTTTTGAAAGACAGGCGACTCAGGTGAGTTCAAATATTTCGGTTTATCATCACCGACCGTTCTTCCACCGAATGCAACGGTCTGCCCCCGCATATTACATATTGGGAAAATGATTCGGTTGCGAAAACGGTCAAAATACTGGTTATCAAAACCGCGTTTAGCAATCAGCCCTGCACGTTCCATCTGATCCAGACTGATCTTTCTCTTCTGAATCAGAGATGTGGCAGCATTCCAGCTGTTTACCGCATATCCGATTCTGAACTGCTTAATCATTTCCGGACTGAATGAACGGTCTTTAAGATAACGTACAGCAGGCCCCCCATACTTTGAAGTTCCGAGCAAATAATGATAAAATTTGGTTAACAGTTCAAAACCATCCAGAAGAAGCTTTCTGGATTGATCTTTAGAATGGCCGGGCGACCTGTGCTGATCAGGTAACCCGCCAAGATCTATCTGGGCCTTGTCTGCAAGAAACTGAGCTGCATCCGGGAAAGACAGCCCCTCAATCTCCATAACAAATGTAAAGATGTTGCCACCGGCACCACAACCAAAGCAATGATAAAGCTGTTTGTCAGGGGAAACGGAAAAAGACGGTGTCCGTTCACTGTGAAAGGGACAAAGTCCCATATAATTCTTACCCTGCTTATTAAGCTGCACATAATCACTGATAACTTCCACTATATCAAGAGATTTTCTGATTTTCTCAATTGCCCTTTGCTGTAGTTGCAAAACATCATGCACCACCAACATTACTACTTATTTATATCCTAATGAATCAAACGGCATAACAAATTTGTCAAGGCAAATGAAAAATTTTTCCGATCCCGGTCAGAAAACCGCCTGGGTCCTCTGATTTTCCTGCCGGATTGGAGTGATTTATATGACAGATATCGTTTATGCAGGATCTGCGGAATATCCTGGTCGCGGATCTGTTTCCCATAGATGGAGAGAACCGATATCCCCCGGCCTGTCAGAAGGCCGGCCAGTCCCATATCCTGGGTTACCGCTGCATCTCCCCTGCACGCATGATTGACGATATAAAGGTCGGCAGCCTCCTTTTCCTGGTCGACATAAATCCACTTTTCTTCTGCATGATCATCCCGCCGGTATCCGGCATAACTGGCAACGAACACAGGGGAAACGCCAAACCGGGCGGTAATCTGTCTAATCTCTTCCGTAACAGGACATGCATCCGCATCGACAAATAACGTGGTTTTTTTCATCTCTATATTCACATTCTCGTTCAGGGCATAGAATTCCTGCTTCTCCTGTTATGTTTTTATTTTTAAAATATTATCAAAAATGACATGCATGTCCCTTAGATTCACAAAAGCTTATTATAACCAAATTCATAAACTCTGGCAATATATATGCATCAGATCATCAGTGGGGCTTCCTTCATCCCCGCTGATTGATCGTTGAACCCAATAAATCTTGACCGATGTGCAAGTTTTTCCCTGTGATTCGGACCGGCATCACTCCACAGTACCTTTCGCCAGTTTGACGAACGCCCTCGTTATATTGGTTTTTGTCATGCGACCGATCACTTCCAGCCCATGTTCATGGTCACGGACTACCGGAACAGCGTCGACCTGTCTTGAAATCAACATTTCTGCCACATCAATCACAGAATCCTGTTCATGGCAGCAGACAATATTCGGCATACGCGACATGATCATGCTGACGGGTACCTGATTCATATCCTGCGTGCCGATGGCCGTACGGAGCAGATCCTTGCGTGAAGTGACACCAGTCAGATAGCCGTTTTCATCGATGACAAACAGTGAACCTACATCCTCGGTAAACATATCACATACCGCCTGATACGCAGAAGCGTCTTCTTTTATTACTGCCGGAAAGGAAAGAAAGTCAATGACTTTAAGTTTCGCCAACTGCTCGGAAAACAATGAATGAAGGGTCTGGCCTGTATAAAAATAACCGACACGCGGCCGGGCATCGAGAAAGCCGGCCATGGTTAATAGTGCCAGATCGGGACGTAACGTCGCACGGGCGATGTTCAGCTGTTCAGCTATCGATTCTCCTGTAACCGGAGCTGATTTTTTAACAATCTCGATGATTTTTTTCTGGCGTTCATTCAGTTCCATGCGGTTTCCCTCTCTTACTCATCTATTTCTGAACTCCCCGTCCCTGTTTATTGAGACGAGGATTTATTATCGGCTTTAAAATGGCTGAGTTGTTCTATGAATCTTCTGGACCGTAATTTAATACCTGCATTTTGCTCGTAATAAGCAGCGATCAGCGCCTCTATTTCCCGAATCGTATCGGGTTTCACTGAAACAGTACCGATCCTTTCGAGCGGAATCCTTTTAAAAAGCGAAATCAGTGTTGAAGCGCGTAAAGTCATTGGAATAGCGTAAGGATCGGACTGAGCACAATCAGGACAAAGGAACCCCCCTCCGGAAATGGAAAAGCGATAGGATTTCTTCTTTTCACCACACCTGAGGCAGTGATCGACCTGTGGATCAATTCCGGCAATCCGCATCAATTTTATCGAAAAAATGGCCGCAAGCACTGCGGCATCTGTACCTTTATCAATCTTTACCAGTGTATCACGAAGCAGGCGGTAAAGTCCGGGAAAGGGTTTGTTGTCTTCTGTTAATCGATCGAGAAGTTCCAGAATGAGCGCCGCATATGCTGTGCTTCTGATATCGGCCATAATGCCGCGAAAGGTATGAATGGACTCAGCCTGATAAAGTGATCCAAGACCTCTTCCCCTGTTAAACAGGCACATACCATAAAAAAGGACATGACTGACACCGGATAGTGTACTGCGTGGCTTTCTGGCTCCCCGCGCCATGAGCCCGATCTTTCCAAAATCCGCCGTGTATAGGGTCAGAATTTTATTTGATTCCCCATAATCTGTTGTTCGAATAACAATGCCCTTCGCTTTGGCCATCAAAGCGATCACCCAGTTTCTTTATATACTCCGCCTTCAGGATAAAATTTATTGACCGGGTTCTTCTGAAATTTCCTGAATGGTGCTTTTGTCCTCCGCCGGCCGGTTATTTTCATTTTCCATCTCTTTCATGAGCAGGTAAGAATCAATGCTCCCCGTCATACAGAATATACGCCAAGTCAGATCCTGCATCTGTTTCATCCCCCATTTAAACCTCATGCTTAGTTTTTACGAAATGAAGATTTTCATGAGAAGAAATGATTGTCAATTCATTCAGGACTTTTACTCATCACGGTCCATATATCCAAAGTTTTTTAATTCTTCATCTTTGTCCCGCCAGTTTTTATCTACTTTCACCCATAATTCAAGGAATACTCTGGAACCAAGCATCGCTTCTATTTCTTTTCTGGCCAGTGTCCCGATCTTCTTCAGCATGCTGCCGGCACGCCCGATAATAATTCCTTTCTGTGAAGGACGTTCAACCATAATGGTCGCCTGAACATCCGTGAGGTTCCGCCCCGGTTTTCTTTTCATCTTATCGATGATCACGGCTACGGAGTGTGGCACTTCATCACGAGTCATCTGAAGGATCTTCTCACGAATCAATTCAGCAGCAATAAAGCGCTCGGGATGATCGGTGACCTGATCTTCGGGATAATACTTTGGTCCTTCCGGAAGATAAGCCTTGATCTGACCTAACAGCGCGGAAACATTCTGCCCCTGAAGTGCGGACAGCGGAATCACTTCGCTGAATGTATATAACTGACGATAGCGGTCAATCAGCGGCAACAGGTCATCCGGATGAACCTTATCGATTTTATTCACAAGAAGAAAAACGGGAGATTCCGTTTTTTTCAGAAAATCGATGATAAACTGATCGCCTCTTCCATAACCTTGTTCCGCATCGATCAAAAACAGGATCAGATCGGCCTCATTCAGGGTATCCAGGGCGAGCGACGTCATGACTTCGCCGAGACGATGTTTCGGTTTATGTATTCCTGGTGTATCAATAAAAATAACCTGTTCTTCGTCTGTGGTATAGATACCGCGAATTTTATTGCGTGTTGTCTGTGCCTTGTCGCTCATGATGGCTATTTTCTGGCCAAGAACTCTGTTCAATAAAGTAGATTTCCCCACATTTGGCCTGCCGACAATGGCGACAAAACCGGATTTAAATGTTTTACTCATGGTCCATATCCTCCGAATTAAAAGCCCGGGGAGCAGTTCTGCAACGGTTGTGGTCTGTGTTTTTCCAGCCGTATTGGCCAGAATAACGCGCATATCTTTCGGACAAAGTTCACTCATCACCTGCCGGCACGCCCCGCATGGAGTGACCGGTCGCGGGCTCTCGGCAATGACTGCCAATGCCGTATAATCTTTTATACCCTCTGAAAAAGCCTTAAAAATAGCTGTTCTTTCGGCACAGTTGCAGACGGAATACGCGGCGTTCTCGATATTAAAGCCCGTGATCACTTTCCCTGACTTTGTCATCAGCGCTGCACCCACATGAAAATGTGAATAAGGAACATAGGCCTTTTCCATTGCTTTTTTCGCTGCCTCAATCAGACGTCTGTCGTCCATAATAGATCCACCTTTTTTTCATTCTGTCATAAAAGTTGTATAAAGGATAATGGCGAAAATGATGGTTGCAATGACCGAAAACCACCAGACAGCTGCCGCTGCAGCATCTTTTGCCGCTTTAGCCATAGGATGAGGCTCCCTCGTCACAAGATCTACCGCCCTTTCCACAGCAGTATTTACCAGTTCCAGGCTGATCACCCCGCCAATCAGTATCAGGATGATCAGAAGATTGGAACGCGAGACGCCAATAACCAGGGAAAAAATCAGTACAACAACTGCTGCAAACAACTGAAGCCGGATGTTCCGTTCCTGAAGAACAGCGAGACGAAAACCTGAAATGGCATCCACAAAACTCCTCGGCAGCTTTTTGTGTTTGCGATGTTCTGCCGGATACCTTTTCATAAACGTTTCAGCCCAAACGACTCAAGAATTTTTTCCTGAAGCCCGAACATCTTTTTCTTTTCCTGCTCTGTCGTATGGTCATAACCCAGCAGATGCAGAAGTCCATGAATAACAAGAAAACCAAGTTCCCGTTCAAAAGAATGTCCATATTCTGCTGCCTGTTCATGAGCTTTCTTCAGGGAAACGATGATATCACCTAAAACACGTGGCTCTCCTTTACCCAGATGAAGAGGAGCCTCATCATCTGCTTTTTCTTCCAGAGCAAACGAAATGACATCGGTTGGGCGATCAATTCCACGATATTGGCGGTTTATCTCCCTGATCCGTTCATTTCCCACAAATGTCAGCGAGCATTCAATCTCTCCAACGAGCTGAAGTACTTCTGAAGCATGGTTAAGCAGCCGGATGATCCACCTTTGCTGCTGTTCATTTAATTCCTCTGTTTCATCATGCATATCAATGATCATCGTCATCTGACATTCACCTTTTTAATCTTAAGTTCTTTGGGGTATTCAATTCTTGAATGATAGACCCCGCGCAGCGTCTCATCGATCGACTTCTCCACTGCTTTTAATTCTTTCAGCGTAATATCACATTCATCAAATTGTCCATCGCTCAGTCGATCGCTAAAAATACTTTTTACCAGATTCTGGACTTTTAATTGTGTCGGTTTTTTCATTGCACGTACTGCAGCTTCAATACTGTCAGACAGTTCGACCACTGCAGCTTCTTTCGTCTGGACTTTGGGCCCGGGATATCGGAATTCACTTTCCGGTATCGGCTTTTCGCTCTGCTCCTGTGCTTTGACATAAAAATAGCGCAGAAGGGTTGTCCCATGATGCTGTTCGGCAATATCAATGATCTCCTTAGGAAAATGATGGTTCCTCAGGATATCAGCCCCATCATACGGATGCGAGAAGATGATGGTCCGGCTCAGCTGAGGTGATATTTTTTCATGAGGGTTAACCCCGTCCAGCTGATTTTCAACGAAAAATTTTGGTCGCTTCGTTTTACCGATGTCATGATAATAGGCCGCCACTCTCGCAAGCAGACCGTTTGCGCCGATCGCTTCGCAGGCCCGCTCTGCAAGATTTGCCACCATGACACTATGATGATAGGTCCCCGGCGCCTCAATCAGTATTTTTCGCAGCAATGGCTGGCTGGGATTCGACAGTTCAATCAACCGGAAGGGGGACAGAATACCAAAGCCGGCTTCAAACAGGGGCATCACACCATTAGCTAAAATAACAGACAGGAACCCGGATAAGAGGGCAAAACCAATCGACAGACTGGTACCGGTTAAAGAAAATGGCTGATTCTGAAACATCATGAGGGCTAATAGCGTTACGGCGTTTACAGAGGCAATGATCGACCCGGTCTGAAGAACCCTCGGTCTCGATCGGCGGCCAAGGACAAGGGCTCCGGTGATGGAGGAGAACATGAGATAGACAGTCATCGGCGCATCGAAAAGTGCAGCTTTGATATCGATACCAAAAATAACACTGCCTGCCAGTGCCAGCAGTACACCTGAAACCAGAGCAAGACGCTCACTGAGCAGCATACGGATAAGCAGGGGTCCAACCGCGGCTGGAATAATCAGGTACAATCCATGGACACCTGTCAGGCCCAGGTAACTGCAGATCTTAATAATACCTGCCGTGCCGAGAAAGACGAGCGCATAAATATACAAATACTTGATGGATCTGTTCCGGTTCCTTTCTCTGAAACGCTTATATTCAAACCAGAAAATTGAAGTGATAAAAGCTGTAAGCAGAAATAAACCAATAAATGGAAGTGCATTAAACTTTTCATCGATAATGCCAACCAGTTTCAGCTGGCGCATCATATCGTTGGTGACCAGCTCGCCCTTTCTGACAATCACTTCTCCCTGATGAATCACTACGCTGTCGACGTTGCTTGCTGCTTCTTGCTTATTTTGCCGTGTTGCCTTTGTATCCAGTGAATAATTCGCTGTTATGTAGCTCTGGAGCACTTCATTAAGTGCCTTCCTGATGTCGTCATTGAGAACAGATGTCGGCAGGGATACTGCAGATCTTTCCTGAACACGCTGCAGATCATTCCAACCGATTTTCTGGCTCATCGCTTCGTAAATGCTGGTACTTGCCATATCCTCTGCAATACTTATTTCATTTTCAGAAGCAGTCAGCAAAGACTTGAGTGCAGACGGCGATATATTCGCATCCGGAGTTTCAGCAAGGCTATCAGAAATGCGCTGTGTCGCCTTATCCTGATCCTTTGGCGAAGATTCTGCATCAATATGATCTTCTTTTTTTACCTGATCGATGGTGTCAAACAGATCGCCAACCTTCTCAACCTGCATCAGCGCCAGACTTTTATTGTAGGCATATGCAGAGGGGGTGGACTCCATCGCTTCCTGTTTTCTTAATTCAGTCGCCTGTGTATCAACCACATCAACAGGTGCCTGAATGTCATGGGTCGCTACTTCATGAAGTCTGACATCCGGATTCTTCGGAAGGACACTGCCGATCATCAGGGCATACAAAACAATGCCGACAATAGCTGCAACGCTCCAGCCGGTGACAAATTTTAGAGATACGTCCTTCAGCTTATTAATTATTCCAGATGAAGATTTCATTGCAGTGCCTCCGAAATTTCACTAGTCACCTGTTATATTTCCCCAACCTGTCCGTTAAGGTAGATTCAGTCTCCATAGGCTTCAATAATTTTCTGTACCAGTGGATGGCGGACAACATCCGTACTTTTTAAAGAAACAAAAGCGATTCCTTCTATATGCTCCAGAAGTTCCCTTGCCGTTATCAATCCTGATTTTTTCCCCTTGGGAAGATCTACCTGTGTCACATCTCCGGTGATAATCATTTTTGAACCGAAACCCAGACGGGTCAGAAACATTTTCATCTGTTCCTGTGTTGTGTTTTGCGCTTCATCAAGGATCACAAAGGCATCTTCCAGTGTCCGGCCTCTCATATAAGCAAGGGGAGCAATTTCAATCGTTCCGCGATCCA
The DNA here is from genome assembly GCF_040529185.1 of Sporolactobacillus sp. Y61. Taxonomy (NCBI): domain Bacteria; kingdom Bacillati; phylum Bacillota; class Bacilli; order Caryophanales; family Sporolactobacillaceae; genus Sporolactobacillus; species Sporolactobacillus sp. Y61. Next base: position 2,694,533 of record NZ_CP159510.1, read on the forward strand.
GCAGTCGGAGTGTATGCTCTGCTCCGAGCACATCATGTAATGCATCATAAAGCGGGCGAAGATAGGGATCAACCTTTTCTTTAAGGTCCCCCGGAAGAAAGCCAAGATTTTCACCGGCCTCAACTGCCGGACGAGTCAGGATCAGTCTTTTAATTCTGCCATTTTTCAAAGCGGTTACGGCCATGACAACAGCAAGATACGTCTTCCCCGTACCGGCCGGACCTATGGCAAAAACCATATCATGTTTTTCTATCGCTTCGATGTATCGCTTTTGTCCCAGGGTTTTCGCACGAATGGGCTTCCCCTTGGCATTTGTCGCGATTTCATCATCATAGAGGCGGCCGAAACTTTCCAGCTGACCATTTTCAGCCATCTTCAGGGCGTACACTGCATCCCGTTCGGTCACAGATATCCCGCGCCTGATCAGCCGAAGGAGTGCACGTAACACTTCTTCAACTCTTGCTGCGTCCTCCTCTTTCTCAGAAGAGACACTGATTGTACCACCCCGGGTGACGATTGAAATGCCCAGAGTCTTTTCTATAATTTTTAAATGAGCATCTCCCGGGCCAAAAAGCATCAGTGCTTCATTTGCATTATCCAGGTCTAATGAAATTTTATATAAATGGCGTTCTGGCAAGCTCTATTTATCCCCCTCGGTTGCTTCTGCGTTTCTCTCATTTTACCATATGTGATCTATTGAATTCCAATCCGTTTTTAATCGCATGAACTCCCGCATTATTTATCGACAGGCGATTACTTTTTTCCCCCTTCCTTTTTCTTTTCCGCTGCCGGATCCAGCGCCTGGGGACGGACAATATCTTCATAAACGACATGGTGGCTTTTAACCACAAGCTCTCCATTTCCTGACTGCGCTTTCTGATCCACTTTAGTGGATACCACCTTCGCACCCTGAGGAAGCCGGCCAAGCAGTTTAGTTACCGCCGTCCGTTTTGCTTCCTCCAGGGCCTCCTCTTGTGTTAACCGCCTTTCAGATACCTTTTTTTCCCGATAAAGGGTCCGGCTCCAGGTGACGGGAAGCTCCCAAAGAAGAAAACGTACTTTCTTTTTGACTGTTTCTTTATTGAAGGTATTGTACGGTTTCGATTTAAGCCCCCACAAAGGGATCTGAACGTTCCAGAACGACAGGCGGTACTGCTTACTGGACTTTCCGGTATAAAGGCTGTAACGGCTTGTCAGAGGCACAGACGTTTCCGACTGATACCAGGTTTCACCAATGACTTTCCCCTCTGAAGAGACAAATTTCGGAGACTTGTCCGATCCGGTCCTGCCCGAAACGAGCAATTGCCCCCGCCTGACAAACTGGCTGCTTTCAACTACCGGCTGTCCTTTCTCGACAAACATTTGGTGGATCACAGCCGGCTTTGCCGCTATGAGATTTCTCGGACCCGCCGGTTTCTTCTTTTCGGCATATTTCTTCTGAACCACATCGATATGATAAGTTGTCCCCTCCCGTGAGACGCCAATCCAGGTGACTTTAGTCAGACTGGAGGTCAGGCTGTCTTCGATTTGTCCGGAGTCAGGTACGAAAATATCCAGAGTACCAACATACAGATGCTGCTCTTTTAACAAGGTACGTATACGTTCTTCAAGTTCCGGATCGGCTCCCTTAATCTGAACAGACCAGACCATGTTTGATAAAATAATCAGGATAAAGATAAAGAAAAAGATACCGATGACGGAACCGATTTGTATCTGAATTTTTCTCCACGAAAAGGCGATGCCGGTTTTCTTTATGATATGAATACGACACCCGCTTTTCTTAACCAGTCGCTTTAACGTCGATGGGTTCTGAACAGGCAGGGTACAGACAAGAGTTGTCCCATTTATACGCCTGACCTGCCAGAGCGGAATACCCAGCGTCCTGCATACGGCTAAAAAGCGTTCGGGTTGATCTCCTTTTATTTCCACCTTTAACCGGCTCGTACTCTGCTGAATCCGGTTTTTCAATTCATGTCCTCCTTGTATACTATGTTTGAGCCTCAATTTATGGCTTTATAAATAAAGATTTTTCCTTGATCACTTCATAGCCTGCTGCTCTTCCTGGTAATAGATCTTCTGAACAAGTCCTTTGAGCTCTATTTCTGTTCCGGCAATATATTCCAGGACAAAACCTTCACCAGCTATGTGAAGCTTTCGGGAATCCATCGCAAGGACCAGTTCATTCTCTGAAAAAGCAATCACTCCATGATGATTTTCGATACTGAGGCTGGATTGTCCGATCAGTGTGATTCTCGGTAAGCCTGTTATGACGTCTTCCGGAAGGTCGGAAACTTCCGTAAACCACTTTCTGAGCTTATCGGGCCATTTTCTCATGATCAATCCCACCTCATAACCACCATATGACTGATAAAACCGGCATAGCACTAAAAAAGCCCGCAGTTTTCACTGCAGGTCTTTACTGTTTGTTTTCACACGATGATTAAAGTCGATACAACCAGGATTCAGCCGGTACCTGCGACCTGCCCGTCGGCGATTCTTGCTTTATGGACTTTAGTACGTTAAACGGGAATACGAAGGCTTCTGGAGCGCTGAGTATACGAACGTCCATTAATGGGGAAATAAAAGGAGACGAAGGAAAATATGGCCAGCGCTTGAGACGCTGGCCGGTAATCCATGGTTTATCTTATAAGCCTTAGAACAAACTACCCCTTTTGAAGGGGGGCTTGTTCATCGTGTATATGGCCGTTTATAAAAACGGTGCGGGCGTAAAGCACGTGGTTTTCCGATACATTCAGAGAGAATGAACGCCTGACGGACCCGTTCAGGTTGATGTATCCAGTCTCCGGGTCCAGGGGATTCCGGCTTCTTCGCAGGAAACGGTTTGTCCGGAGGCCCCTCTTTCCCGGCACCTGCTTTTTCCAGACGGCGACTGGCTTCAAGCATTTTTTTCTGCCATTCACTGGAAGCAGGAAGGTCAGGAACTGTTTCACTTTCAGGTTCAGGCTTTTTTTCCTGTACGGGTTGATCCGGAATCTGATCTTTAGAATCAGACACAGGAATCATCTTACCAGGCTCAATTCTCCCTCTTCTTTCCTGACGCCGTTTTCGTTCATTCTCATTTTGTTTTTCAACCGAGCGGGCAATATAGAAAATGAAAGCGATAACGGCAATGATGATTCCGACAAAACTCATGAAGGAGACAACTCCTTTTTACTTAGAATCATTCGGAGAGGTGTCTGAGGTTCCCTGATCTCCGAATGAATGACGCATTTCTGTATCAGCCTTAATGTTATTATAATTCATGTAATCCATAACGCCGAGTTTGCCTGCCCTGAGTGCAGCAGCCATTGCAAGAGGTACATCAGATTCTGCTTCAACCACTTTGGCGTGCATTCCTTCCACGCGGGCGCGCATCTCCTGCTCGCCGGCAACGGCCATTGCACGCCTTTCTTCAGCTTTGGCCTGAGCAATATTCTTATCGGCCTCCGCCTGTTCCGTCTGCAACATGGCACCGATATTTTTACCGATATCAACATCGGCAATATCAATGGAGAGGATTTCAAAAGCAGTTCCTGCATCAAGGCCCTTTTCAAGTACCGTTTTTGAAATCGTATCCGGATTTTTCAGAACATCCTTATGTGACGGAGAAGAACCAATCGTGCTCACAACACCTTCACCGACACGGGCAACAATGGTTTCTTCCCCGGCACCACCAACCAGTCTGTCGATATTCGCACGCACGGTAATCCGTGCTTTTACCTTCACTTCAATCCCATTGATCGCGACACCGGAAATGAAAGGCGTTTCAATAACTTTGGGATTAACACTCATCTGCACAGCCTGAAGTACATCTCTTCCGGCCAGATCAATCGCTGCTGTCCGTTCAAATGTCAGAGAAATATTTGCCCGGTGTGCGGCGATCAGTGCATTAACGACACGATCAACATTCCCCCCTGCCAGGTAGTGGCTTTCCAGCTGGTTCGTATGAAGGTCAAGACCAGCTTTCGTTGCTTTGATCAGAGGTTCAATGACGCGCCTCGGTACCACTCGTCTGAGCCGCATACCGATCAGAGTGAATATCCCGATTTTAACTCCTGACGACAGTGCCGATATCCAAAGCATAATCGGTACAAACGTAAACAGAATGACAAGACCAATAATAATCAGTGCAGCAATAATTAAAATACCTACCGTTGATGCATCCATGAACATCCTCATCCCCTTTAGTGGAATACTCTTAGTCAGACTATTCCTGTGTATAAAGAAAGCCCTGCTTGTGATCAACGCAAACAGAGCTTTTCATTTAATTTAATTTACTGCGAACAAGACGATTAATCAGGCTACCGTCAGCCCGGCCTTTTACCTTTGGCATGATGGCCTTCATCACTTTGCCAATTTCGGTCTTTGATACTGCTCCGACCTCTGAAATCACCTGATCAACAATAGAATTAACTTCATTCTCAGATAATTGTTCAGGCATGTAAGATTGAACAATAGCAATTTCTTTACGGACTTCATCGATCAGATCCTGCCGCTCGGCTTTCTTAAACTCTTGGAGGGAGTCTTTTCTTTGCTTAAGCTCATGGGTCAGGACTGAGAGCGCTTCTTCGTCTGACAACTCTTTACGGCGCCTGATTGACTCATTATGAAGCGATGTTTTGATCATGCGAATAACGGTGAGTCGATCTTTATCTCTTGCTTTCATCGCCTGCTTCATATCGGCAGTCAGTCGATCAACCAGGTTCATTGATCAAAACCCCTTCTCAGTATCTGCGACGTTTTTTACGTGCAGCCTCAGATTTTTTCTTACGCTTAACACTCGGTTTCTCGTAAGTTCTCCGCTTTTTAACTTCAGCTAAAGTACCGGATTTTGAAACCGAACGTTTGAAACGTCTTAATGCATCTTCAATTGATTCATTCTTTCGTACCCTCGTCTCGACCATCGTAGTTTCCCTCCCTCCGAAAACAAAAGCAGCTTAAACTGACATCCGTATGTCACTAGCCATTATATACGATAGATAACAAATTATCAAATATACGAAAGCGTTTTTTATCGTTATTCGGAAGTGATCTGTGGCATGACAACATATTTTCTGTCCTGACACAGTGATTTACCCGCATGTTTCCCATACTTTCAGTCATGGACAACCTCTGGGTTAAATAAAATAGGACGAGGTGATCAATCGATGGATCAACAGATCATTATCCTGATTCTTTATATCCTTCTCTTTCTGATTGGTATGGGTGTCATGACCGGAGGCATGCATGCGCTGGTCGGAGGACGGATGAAGGAAACACTGGAGCGCGCCGCAGACACCCCGTTAAAGGGCCTTTTTCTGGGAACCCTGGCTTCCATGCTTTTACAGAGCAGTTCAGCAGTAACGATCATCACGGTCGGACTGATCAGTGCACATGCCATGCGTTTCTCTCAAAGTGTCGGCGTCATTCTTGGAGCAAACATAGGAACGACATTGACCGGTGAAATAGCCGCTCTTCCGGTTGGATCA